>NZ_BPFI01000003.1 GCF_019972135.1 Sulfurovum sp. TSL1
TGTACAGCTTTTTTCAATAGTAGATTACGGATTATTGAAGATTAGCCACTTTTAGATATTTAATCTGCAAGTGGCTCTATTTTATAAGGTTTTGAAAAGAAGACATTTCTGATATACTCTTCATACTAAAATATCATCGCCGAAGGATACCAATATGACTATAGCTCGTTTAAAAATATTCTTCTTAGGCATGATATTTGGTATGTTAGTATTGATTTTGTCTGTATGGAATTTTAGAGATAACATAATCAACAAATTGCAGACAATATCTTTTATGGGCTCATCTTTAAAGAATCAAGTAGTAGTTATTCAGAAAGATGCCAAGCTATATCAAGGAAATTCAGAAATAGGATTTCTAAAAAAAGGTACTGTTTTGGAGTATACCCAACATGTGGATAAAATAGATCACTATAATTTAAGTATCATTTTTGAAGCCAGCGCTCATGAAGAACCATTAAATATCTTTAAGCATGCTACTAAAGATTATTCTATTACTACGGATTTGATACCAAAATGAAAAAATCTTTCAATGAATATTTCCGTCAAAAGTACAAAAAAGATCCTGATGGTGTTATTTCTTTTGTCTTTCTTTTTATTCTTAGCCCAATTGCTTTATTCTACATCTTTGGCTTAATAAAAGGAACATTTGTCTTTTTGTCCTTATGGGTGGTTCTCGGAGCCATACCATATATCCTCCACTATTTGACAAGCTTGAAATTTGATATTACAGATATCATTTTACTGGGTGCAATTGGTATTTATTTGGTATGGATTTTTTGTATGTATTTATATCATGGTAACTTTGAATCTACTTTGTTTCTTACATCTATGGGGATGCTATTATATGTTATTCTTAGGATAGCAAGTTGGATAGGTTCATACATAAAGTAATTTAATCAATAACAAATACCAAAGCGCAAGAGAACACTCAAAACCATATAAAGTTATATATTTTATAAGGTTTTCTATTTGTCTTTTAATGGTTTTAGAATACCATTTTCATCAAATTCACATTTTTCTTTCGCCATTCCGGATGATCCATAAACTCCTCCACTAAGTTCTCTATTAAATCGTTCATACACCATATGTCGTTTTCTTGTATTGAATTGTATTTTATTAATTTCGCTACTTGTATCACGAAATGGGTCAAGTATATAAGTTTCATTATTCTCTTTTGAATAGTATTTCCAATACCCTATACAACCAACAATATTACTTATATGATTTCTTGTTTCTTTGGCTTTACTAGGATCAACAATCACCATATTATAAGCTCTTGCACTCTGCATGAAGATACCTATTTCTATGGGATGTTTATATGTCTTGTATATCCAACGCTCCACATCATCTCTTACACCATTATTGTTGGAGTCAATTCCAAGTAATGTAGAGTTGTTGATTTTTGGGTTTGGTTCAGGTGGTAGAGTGTGTCCATTAATGGTTTCGGAATAAGTATTTGAAGTAAAAAATAATAATAGAGTCAATCCAAGTTTTTTCATATATAGCCTTTCTATTCAATCAACTATATACTATCTTAATTCCCTAAAAACCAAAACCTTATAATCTAACATATTTTATAACGTTATTCGCTATATCGACGTTTGAGAGCCATAAATTTACACCCATCCATAGAAAACCTTATAAAATGTTCCATATTGGTATGTTTTATAATGAAAACTGTAATAAACGGGTAATAGTGATTTTTAGCATATTTTATTTGAAATAAAAATGGGGAGGTAAATAAATTTGCAAGGGGAAACCTTGCAGAAGATTCCAAGGGAAACCCTTGGAGAAAGCAGTCGAAATCTCTCGAAAGAGATTTTCCAAAGACAAACTTTGGGAAAAGATCGACTATCTTTTTGAGAACTGTGGAGATCTTCTCGCTTTTTTCTTTCCTGGTTTCTTTCTTTCAACAACTCTTGAGTCTCTAGTAAGAAGTCCCATTGGCTTAAGGATCGCTCTGAAAGATGGTTCAAACTCTACAAGTGCTTTCGTGATACCATGCTTAAGTGCATCCGCTTGAGCAGCATAACCACCACCAAGTGTAGTAGCTCTGATGTTCATAGACTCAAGTTGTTTAGTTGCTTCAAGTGGAAGTCTTACTTTCATTTTAAGTGTTTCGTGTCCACCTAACCATTGGTCAAGTGTTTTACCGTTGATAAGCATTTCACCGTTACCTGGAGTCAACCAGACTTTAGCGATCGCTGCTTTTCTTTTTCCTGTTGCGTACATAGTTGCCATGCTTACGCTCCCTTATTGATTTGAGCAGTGTGTGGATGTTCAGCACCTGCATATACTTTAAGCTTTTTCAGCATTGTTCTACCAAGAGTCGTCTTTGGAAGCATACCTCTAACAGCAAGCTTGTAAAGTTTCTCTGTATGGTTTTCTAACATATCACCAAGTTTTTTACTTTTAGTAGAACCGAAGTAACCACTGTGAGTAAAGTACTCTTTATCTTCAAGTTTCACACCTGAAAATTTTGCTTTTTCAGCATTGATGATAACTACGTAGTCACCACAATCTACGTTTGGTGTAAATGATGGTTTGTGTTTACCTCTAAGAAGTGCCGCTACTTCAGTTAAGATACGACCAAAAGTTTTACCTTCTGCATCGATCAAAACCCAGTCACGTTGTACTTCAGCAGGTTTAAGAACTGATGTCAATTTCATGAATTTTCCTTGTTTAAATAGAACGATTTACACGGTAAATGCTCTTTTGTGAACGGATTCTACCCACTTAAACTTAAAATTTATTTAAATTAAGACCAATTTAAGGTTTTAATTTCTATTTTGTCCTCTAAAAGATAAATGATCATCCCCTCCGTCCTTTTTCCGGTGATCCTCCCTATGGCCTTTTGATAATATCTTACCTGTTTTTCATGTTTCAGGGCATACTTTTTTGAACTTTTATAGTCTACGACCAGACAGTGATCCTCATATCCCAGCAAAAGGTCTATCTGTTTCAGTTCTCCCTCAAAACTGAGAGACTGCTCTTTTCTGACCTTGGCCCCATCAAGTCTCTGTTGGAATGCTTTATCATGGATCAGATATCTGATACGCATTTCTATCTGTTTCATACTCGGATCAGGCAACTGCTGTCCATAACGATTTTTCAATGAAAGCATGGCTACACCCAGACTCTTTTCATCAAATGAACCCAGCATCTCCAAGGTATAATGCAAGGCTGTACCGAACAAGATAGCCTCATAGTCCTTCTCTTCTTCCTCTTCAGCAGAAAGTACTTCTTGTGTACCATAGTTTGAGATCTTCAACGCTTTTACCGTCTCAGGTACACTCTTTTCACTCTCATGTATGGGCACTGCTTGAAGTTCACCCACAGTGAGTGGTGCCATGCTGATCTCATCAAAAATAGAGTCTTTGGGTTTTCTCAGAACGATAAGCCCTTCTACGGCGCGGGTCAAAGCCACATAAAGTATATTTTTTCTGTCTTTCAGTTCTGAGACCTTCCGTGCATCCATGATTCGTTGATATGCTTCATCAAAATGTTCCCTGCCTTTGATCCTGTAGAGTATCTTATCGATAGTAAGCTGATCATTGTAATGGTAGATCAGTGCCGATTTGTCACTGTTTTTACGCGTGAGTTTATCAAGCAGGATGACATACCCAAATTCAAGTCCTTTGGATCCGTGGATCGTCATGATCTTGGCTCCATGCGCTGTATTTGCCGCAACAGCAATGGAAGAAGTACGAAACTCTTCTATAAATGTAGGTATGTCTGAAAAATGCGACGCGAACTCCAAGAGTTTCAATATATTCATATCTCCATCAAAATACCCGAACCCTCTTACCAGTCTGTCTATCACTTGCAAAGGAGACATAAATGCCGAGAACCAGGAAGTATCCATATCTTCCAATTTTTTACCCACTTTTAACACCAGTGCTTGTGCATCTATTTTCTCTCCATAGAACAGATATGCCACCATCGAGACCAGTGCTGCTATTTTAGGAATATTTTTGAGTGAACTGGAAGTCTGCAAAAGTGTATCGATACCTTCTGAGATACAGGCTTCCTGCAGACTCACCCCATCTTTGTTCGTACTGACCAAAAAAGCGATGTCATTGACATCAACCCCTAATGCCAACAATCTTTTGGCTTGTCCTACCGCTTCTTCTATCAGTGTTTCGGACTCAATGACCTCTACATACCCTGCAGGAGCCCTATCTTGACTCTTTTGAGGTACATAGCCTTCCATCGCCGGTTCAAACCATCGGTTGACCTGTTCTACCACATTTTTGGAACTTCTGTAGTTGGTGTCCATCTGTTCTATGGTTACACCATAGTGTTCAGCGACTTTGTCGAACAGCTCTTCTACCCCACCGCGAAAACGGTACAGCGACTGTTTGGTATCTCCGACATAGAAAAAGCTCTTAAATTCACTCTGTCCCTGTCCTGAAAATATCTCATCTATAAGTGGTTTGAGCAGTAAGAACTGCAATGTAGAGGTATCTTGAAACTCATCCAGCAGTATATGTTTGAACTTGGAGTCTATCTTGAAATACAAAAACTCTTTGCTGAGACTCTCATGCAGGAGCCGGTAGGTAAAATAGGTCAGATCATCAAAACTCAGTACACCCGAAGACTTCGCATTGGTGATCGTCGCATTTTTATAGTAATCGTAGATCTTAAAGAGATTATGTAATACGATCGCTTCTTTTGCTTGTGACCAAAGGGCCAACTCTTTTTTGAGCAAGGCATAAAGTCCTTCTATCTCATCATTGGCTACTTTTTTAAACCATGAGTGTTCACCCAAAGTCTCTTTTTCAAAAAGAGATTTACCAAACAACGTTTTGATACTCTTTGTGTCAAACTGATTCATACAACGTGCCGGCGCCCCTGCATCTGTCAGTGCTTTTATAAGCTTGTTCCTCAAAGCTTCACATCTCTCCTCCTGTCTGGATAGAGAAAAACTCTCCTCCTCTTGCTGAGGCAATAAAGGATCGACCTTATAAAAGTTTTGCATCAGGTCAAAGATCTTCATAAAACGTTTGTCTTCGATATCCATGGAGAGCTTCACAAGCGAAGAGAGCAACCCTGCTGCCTGGACCTCATCCAGGAAATGTTTTTCCAGTGCATCTTCACCCTGCTCTTTGGTGACAAAGTCAGGTTCAAGCCCTATCTCCAAAGAGGCCGAACGCAAGATGGAAGAGAAAAAACTGTCAAGCGTGACAATGTAGGAACTGCTGGCCAGGAAGCGTGCCAAAACCTCAGGCTGTTTTTCTAAAAGTGCTTCACGTGAAAGTCCCGTCTGTACGCAGATCGCACTGGTGAACGCGTCATTGCGTTTATCGGCCAAACTACGCAGAGACTCTACGACCCTTTGACGCATCTCCGCTGCTGCCTTGTTGGTAAACGTGGCTGCCAGAATAGCGCCAGGAGATTCTCCCATAAAAAGCAGTGAAATGTACCGAACGGAAAGTGCGAATGTTTTGCCCGAACCTGCAGAAGCAGAGTAGGCTAAAAAAGGTTTGAAACTCATAGATACTCTCCTCTCTCACACATCAACGTAAATTCACAATACTTGCATTTTTGCAGATCCTCACACTTTTCAGCCGTAAAAGAGCTTGTTTGTTTGAGTGCTATGATATGTTGTGCCAAAAGTGCGTTTTTCTCTTCAAGGGCTGTGATCTCTTCTATGGTGCCTCCTTCGAGTATCTTGACGAATGCCAAATGGACATTCTGGTATTTTCCTGTAAGCATTTGGTGGTAAATGCTCATTTGAAAATCGCTAAGCTTCTCCAGGTTCTTGGTTTTGTTGGCCTCTGCTGTTGAGCCGCTTTTATAGTCAAGCACAAGTGTATCTGTTGCATTCTGGTCTATACGGTCTATGCGTCCCTTGAAGCGTAGACCCCCTATCTCCCCCTGTACTTCCACTTCTCTTTCCACCACGCTCCAGTCAGCCTGGAAATGCTCTATCTGAGAAGTGACAAACCCTTTTAATTTCTCTTTCCAAAGCAGTTTTTTATAGGCTGTTTGGGCATCATCCAAAGGGAGTAACCGATCTAACAGAATATCTATGTTTTTTTTCATCTCCTCTTGACTGTCATACGATTCCTTTTCTCTATAGAGGTGATCCAAGAGCAGATGCAAGAATGCACCCTCATTCAGCTCCTCTTCTCTCTTTGCCTCTATCTTTTGTATATATCGATAGTAATACTTTCGCTTACACTCCAGATAGGTTTTTAGTCTTGAGGCTGACCATATCATATCCTGCGCATTAAATTGCTCTACGATCGGATCTTTCTCCTCGACAAACTGTGAAGGTTCATCATAAAGCAGAGTGGTCTGTGCCTGTGCCGGTACTGCACCTTTAAGTCCCAGTTCATAAAGGAACTTTGAGGGAAGTTTATTGTCACTGCTGCTGTAGAGTATAGTGACCTCCTTGGCTTGTTCCAGTAAGCGTTTATAATACTGCTTCTGCAACGCTTCTCTGTCATGTTTCGTAGGAAGATTGGCAAAGGCACGGACCGAGGAGTTTAGAAACTGGTCTTTGCTTGAAGCTGCGGGGACAATACCTTCATTAAAATCGACAATGACCACGCCTTCAAAACATACGCCTCTGGTCTCCAGGACACCCATCACCGTGACCAACCCGCCCCTTACATCATCGATCGTGATCTTGGAAAGCGCTTTAAGCCAGAAAAACAGCCACTCTTTTACACTCAGCTCCTCTTTTGCAAAGATCTTCAGAAAATGCAGATACTTTTCATAGACGCGCTCATTCATCTTCTCTTTTTGTTCCCCCTCAAGCAGTGGGCACTCTAAGAGTCCTAATCCATCTATCGCACTGAAAAACGCTTCTATGTTGCAGCGTTTGGATGAAGAGAGTTTCTCTACCGTTTCAAGATCAAATCCGTAACGTTCCAACAGCTGTCTGTGTTCGCTGTCAAAGCTCTGCCAATATCTATAGAGTGCTTCAAGCGATTTGTAGATACGGCCGTTGGCGTAGTCATATCCCATCGCAAAGTTCAGGTTGTTGTGGGTGTCAAAAAGCGTAAAGTGTTCTTTAAAGTCTTCATCAGGCAGTATAAGCACGATCTCTTCGGGAGGTATACCCGAACGTACCATCTTTTCTACCTCTATGAATGCAACCGCTATCTGTTCCTGTCGTTCTTCCACGGAGAAGACATGGGCATGGATCTTTGCATCATTAGGCCGGGACGAAACTATTTTTTTCTCTGTCAGGTCAAAACTGACAGAGGCATGGTTTTCCAAGGTCATTCCCAGTGCTTCAAAACGTTCCTGCATCTTCACATTGAAGTGGCTGGTCGTATAGTGAATGATGAGCTGCGTTCTCTTGGCTATTTTTTCTAGAAGTTCCAGCTCAAAGTGGCTCAGATATCCTTCCAGATGTATCTCTATACGTTCATACGCCTGTAAAAATCCCTCATTGAGTCTATAGGAGTGAGGGATCAATGCTTTGTCTGTAAAACCCTGTGCCTCAAGCACTCTTCTATAATTCTCCAAAAGCTGTTCGAGGATACCCAGATGTGTCTCAAACTCTGCATAGGCATCCGCCTGTGCCAAAGCCTCAAAGCTTATCTGTTCGGCAGCCAACTCTTCAAAAAATTTGAACAGGGCGTCACTTTTGGTAAAGAACTTTACCAGCTCCAGATTGAGATTCAATGCCTCAAAAGCTTGAAAAGAGGCTGCTTCACGTAAAAGAAGGATACGCTGCAGCGGGTCTATCTGTACTTTGTCTTCCAAAAGGATAGCGCGCTGTTCAAACTCATCCATACGCATAAGTGCGGGTAAAAAACCATCCTGTTCTTTCTGGACAGCACTGACTGTTCTTAAGGCTCGTGATGTGGGATAAATATGGAGTTGATTCATGCTGAGTAGTATAGCATAGTGCAGAAGATAAAAACGAAAAATCTGTCAATATGACAGATAAAGATGATAAGAGGGTGCATCCCTCTCATCAGAGTGATACCTTAGGGTTTGAGATAAGCGGATACTTCCGAATAACCCATCGTATCACCGACCTCTGCTCTAAGCTGCAAGGTGTATCTTCCTGCCTTGGTGATATTCACATCTGTCACCTGATATTTCCCGTTCACATAAGGAATATGATTGAAAAGTTGATCTTCATTCCTGCTGTGGGGCCGTGTCAGTAAAAAGGTGACATTCGCATCCGATACCTTTGAACCGTCTTTGGCAACCACCTCATAGGCGAAGGTATTCATCCCCTGTGATAATTTGACAGGATTTGGCTGAGGACGGTTACTGTTCACATTGTCGGTCATGACCATCGTTTCCACATCCAAGAGATGGATCTCATATGCTTGATCAAATGCTCTTCTTTTCTCCATGATCTGATTGATATTCATATCAGCCATCTGGTATTTGAGCATATACTGGTTGGACTCTTGTACCGGTATCGATGATGCTGACTTTACCGTCCAGTAACTTAACGTGATCCCAAGCACAAGAAAGCCGAGTATCATATGAGGCCAGTATGTTTTTCCGCTATTTTTTGCCATGTTTCATCCTTATATAGAGTGGTCTGATTGCAAACAACCAGAGTACCAACAGTGAACCGATGTAGATAAGCACACTTAATCCCCAGACCATATACCGTGTCTCATTGGGTATCGTTTTGCTCAGTTCAACCCCTTTTGAGCGCGCAATACCTTCTGCGAGCTCTGAAAAAGCCTGTAACACACCGATATTATGTTTATCTTCATCCGAGTTACTGTCTTTAGAAGCGACAATATTCACTGCGGCATCTCTTACATCATCATAGTCATAGAGACTGCGAAGATCATCGGAGGAGGGGATCAATCCTACCCTGCCCTTTGTTTCGATCTGATCAGTGATCCGTGCCTGTGGTGCAAAGATAAATAATACATAAGGCTTGCTCATCTGCGCTTCATACTTCTTGCTGTACTCTACCAGGTTGAAACCTACAGGAAAGTGTTCATTGGTCGCTATCACATATCCATTGATACCTGTTTTCGAAAAAAGTTCATCACCCATCTCATTAATGAGTTGTGCAGCTTCAATTTTTAGAATGTCGTCTTTGAGTATGTGTGTGGCGTTGAGAAGAAGTGGAAGTACCAAAGCAAGCAAGGTTGCCCTTACTTTTGCTTTGAACATATGTTTATCCTACGTATAGAAGATTGCCACTGAGTGACAAATAGAGTGCCGCTGCCGCTGCAAATGCCATACACGCGATAAGTACTTTATCCATATATTTAATCATTATTTATCCTTTTTCTCTGCATCTATAAATGAATACTGTTTATTCTCTACATCGATCATTTTAACATTCTGGATATCTCTGATCTTGGTTGGATCATAAGGCTTTACCGCTGCATGTCTTTGTACAACGACTACCATGAGCATCAATGTAACCAGAATTGCAAGCAAACCCACGATCGAGATCAAGACCCCAAATATTCCATGTAGTCCAAATAGACTTCGTTTTGTATTTTCTGCCATATGAAACTCCTTACTTTGACAATGACTGGATATATACAGTCAAAGCTTTCTCTTGTATAGGTGTAATAAGGGTCTTAAATGATGGCATTTTACCGATCATACCCTTTTTACCGTTTTGCACTACATGATTCATCAATGTTGCATCATACGATACAAGATTCGGTGACATACCGTTGTTGCCTTTACCATCCATTCCATGGCAAGAACCACATGCTGCATATGCTGCAGGCTGTTCACCTTTCATACCTCCGGCAACATAGGCTGCGATCGCTTCAGCGTCTGCACCTTGTGCCATACCTGCAGGCATTGCACCCATAGGATACCCCAATTGGTTTTGACCATTATTGATCACATCCAATACTTGTTCTTTACTCATTCTGGCAGTAAAGTCATGTGCTTTACCTGAAAGACCATCACCTGTCACACCGTGACATTGCTGACACTGTACCAAAAAGATAGACTCACCCATCTCTTTCAGTGTTGCTTCATCGGCATTTTTGTGGATCTCTTCAAACTTCGCATTGTAAGCCAAAACATCTTCATTGTACTCACCGATCTGGCTATATGCATTCACAGGATACCCTATGAGTCCATACCACATAGACCAAAGGAAAACTGCCAAGAATGAATAGGCCCAACCTGAAGGAAGTTCATTCTCATATTCACCGATCCCATCCCAGTTATCCTCTGCAAGCTCACCAGATGGTATGTCTGTTTTCATCTGATTGACATACTTCACCGCAACCGCTGCAGTGATCGTTGCAACCGCTATTGCTCCCCCCATTGTGATCGCATTGACAGAGTCTGCAAAGATATCAATATCCAGACTCGTTACAACGGCAATCGTTGCTATGATCAATACCGCTGCAAACGCCAGCGCTTTTATCATTAATGAATTCATTTATTCTCCTCCTTATATTCTCTTTCTGATGCGGGTTTATCTTCTACGGGTGTACTTGTCACTTCATCATCAAGTGCAATATTCCCGTATTTTTCATAATCACGCTCACCTTTCTTCTCACTTCTGTACAGGTGTATAATATACCCGTACAGCATCACTACCAAAAAAATGGTCATAAAGAAACTGGCATAGCCTTGAAGATCCCTGATGTCCATCTTCGTCTCTCTATTTCAAGCTGTTAAGGTAAGCAATCAGTGCTACGATCTCAGGTACTTCACCTCTCGCAACTGCTTCTTTAACATCTTTGTTTTTCATATCATCTGCAATCGCTTTTGCGTCCGCAAGAACTTTTGGTCTGTGTGCTTCCCATGCAGCTCTGGTTTTTTGGAACTCAGGTCCGTATGGTGTGTGAAATGCATTTTTAACGGTGACTGCTTCTGCATAGGCAGTTTCGATGTCAGCCAGGTTTGTGAACTGATGTTTATAGGCCGGCATAATTGAACCCGGAACGATCTCAGCAGGATTCAGCATGTGATTTTCATGCCAATCTGTTGTTCTGTAGTTCCCTACACGGTGAAGATCCGGACCTGTTCTTTTAGAACCCCAAAGAAATGGTCTGTCATAGGCATACTCACCTGAAAGTGAATAATCACCGTAACGATCCGTCTCAGATTTAAATGGACGGATAAGCTGTGAGTGACAAGACATACAGTTGTCTTTAATATAGACATTTTTACCTGCAAGTTCAAGAACAGTACGAGGTTTAAGATCGACTACCGGTCTTGCCGCTTTCGCAAAGTTCGGTACGATCTCAATAAGCCCTGCAAATGCAATAACGATCGAGACCCCCGAAGCGAAGAAAAACGGATTTTTTTCTAACCAATGAAAAAACATAATAACCTACCTCCCTTATGCCATAGGTGTTCTAAACTGTGGTTCTTCTGTAATCTCTTTCGCAGAAGTCATAGTTTTATACATATTGTAAGCGAACATAATGAAACCAGTAAGGTACATTACACCTGCAAGCGCTCTGATCGTGTAGTAAGGGTGAAGTACATTGACCGTATCAATAAAGCTGTACATCAAGTTACCGTACTCATCTACCGCTCTCCACATCATACCTTGTGTAATACCTGCGATCCACATAGATGTAAAGTAAAGCACAACCGCTGTTGTCTGAAGCCAGAACTGTGTCTCCATAAGTTTTCGAGAGTAAATTTCTCTTTTGAACATACGCGGAGCCATGTGGAACAACGAAGCCATGATCATAAATGTTACCCAACCAAGTACACCATCATGCACGTGTCCAGGGATCCAGTCAGTAAAGTGTGCAATAGCATTGACCGATTTGATCGCTTGGATAGGACCTTCGATCGTTGATAACATATAGAATGTAGATGCAAGCACCATGAATTTGATCAGTGGGTTGTCTGTTAACTGATTCCATTCACCTTTCATCGTAAGAAGCATGTTGATCGCCGAACCCCATGATGGCAAGATAAGCACTATAGAGAACGCAGAACCCATTGTTTGCATCCAATCAGGAACCGTTGACCATAAAAGGTGGTGAGAACCCGCCCAAAGGTAAACGAACATCAAACCCCAGAAAGAAAGCAAAGAGAGCTTATAAGAGTAGATCGCCTGTCCGGACTCTTTTGGCAGGAAGTAATAGATCATACCAACGATTGGCACAGTAAACCCGAATGCAACGGCATTATGACCATACCACCACTGGACCAGTGCATCATTGGTACCAGAATACATAGATACCGAGTGAGTGATCGCACCAAGGCCTTCCGTTGCGAAATACGTAGGGATAGACATATTGTTGAAAAGATACAACATAGCAATACCAAGGAAACATGCAAGATAGTACCATATAGAGATATAAAGTGCTTTCTCTCTTCTGATTCCTATAAGACCCATCATACCAACACCCCAAAGTACCCAAACAACCACAACCACAAGGTCAAATGGCCACTCATATTGAGCATACTCTTTAGAGCTTGAGATACCTAATAGTAAAGAGACTGTCGCTGCAAGTGCCCCTACAAAGTAGATCCAGAATTGAAGGTTTCCGATCACCATTAAAAGCTTCGATTCTGCCATAGATACCTTAAGTACTCTTTGTCCCAGGTAAAACCAGGTAGCAAAAATTCCAGAAACTGTAAATCCAAATACCACGGTATTTGTATGAAGTGGTCTGAGTCTTGAGAATGTCCCATACTCACCCAATAGATAGTTTAATTCAGGAAATGCCATTTGCGCGGCAATAATTGTACCGATCAACATTCCTAAAAATCCAAACAAAATAGTTAAAAATGTAAACTTTTTTGCCAATGAATAATCATATTCCAATGCTGCGTTTGATTGCATACATACCCCCTTGAATAATTTCTATGTTATAAAATTACAACACTCAATAATAATTATAATCTTATTTGATTATATCTGTACTTAAAAAATTATTGAATGTATATATATGGGAGGAAAGGTTACATTTGACGTAATTTCGGAGTGAATTAAGACACCAAAAGAGAAATTAACTCTTCTTTAATCTATCAATTTTATTGATTTTTTTAGGAGTATATTACTCCTAAATATGCTTTTGAGGGGCTAAAGGGAATTTATTGAAACCAGCTTTTTATCGTAGCCCAGATCCCGGTTTCTATCCCTTTGTCTTCATTATCTAACTCAACAAATCGGTCACACCCGGCTTTCAATCCGGCATCACAACCTTTTTTGTAAAATGCTTTTTCTTTTGTTCTGTTTTTTTCGACACCGAAACCGCCACGATAGATGATAGCTACATTAAAGCAGGCATCACCGCTTTTGAGTGCACACGCCTTTTCATAGAACTCTCTGGATCTGACATCATCAGGTCTTACGTCATGGCCGTCACGATAGATCGTTCCCATCGCCTCACATGCAGACTTTATGCCTCTGCTGCATGATTTTTCAAGATAGGGTATAGCTGCACCGTAATTTGCATTCTTATAGTAGTTATCGCCCATAATATCACAGGCTCTATTCTCACCAAGTGTACAGGCTTTACGGATATAGCTCAACCCCTCCTCTTTGATATCCTGTACCTTCGCATTATCTCCGGTGACCATAGGGAGTCCATGCTCATAACAGGCTGTTGCATTATTCTCACTGCACAAAACCTGTAGCGAGGTACTCTGTGATGCTGAGAGCGCCGATAAGATGAATACGCTGATTACTATAAGATGCTTTAACATACTATTTACCTGCTCTTTTCTCTTTATCCTTTTTCATCGCCTCTACAAGGTGAGTGTTTTCAGCTTCCATCTGCTGGAACGCTTCACTCATTTTAGCCTTTAGTGCATCTTCTGCCAGACCATCAGCAAGTGCCGCTTCATAATATTTTTTAAAATCAGCGTAAGGTGTCACACCTGAAGAGAGAATCATTTTAAAATCAATACCGGGAAAATAGTCCTCCCATGCTTTAGTCGCTGTTTTTAATACCTTTTTGTTGTTAAAGTAAGAGACTGCCACAACGATCTGCATCGCAAACACAAGCAGTATGATATAAAATACAATGGCCTGTGCTATACCCAACTCTTTAAAAGAGAGGGGGTTGAATATAGCAGCATACATCGCAAACGGTAAAATTAGAAATGCCAATTTGATCCATGTGTTGCTCAGTCCTCCAAACTGTGCATTATCATAAATAAGCCTTTTGTCTATTTTGTGATTTTTTTCTTTAAACACACTCTGTATGATCGTTTGGATCGTGTATTGGTTCTCTTGCATGGTTGTTCCTTAAAATGTCATTCATATAAGTGTAATAGGTTTAAATAAAGTAAAGATTAATAGCAGAAAAAATCTGCTATTGTATCTATCGTTAGAGATGATGTTTTACATACTCATCAATACTAAGGAGTATGATGATACCTAAAAATGCCGCATTGATCTTCCAGAAGATCGCACGTGCATCTGTAAGTTTAAACTCTTTTTTGAGCAGTTGCAGGGATGTAATAAACGCCCATAGCCCAAGCGCTGCAGAGAGCACAACCGTAACCGTTAAATAGACATTAAACGTATAGACCAGATAGATACCTGCATGTATGGTCAGTATGAGCCAGACAAATGTGAGTCTTTGCAGTGTACCTTCACCAAACAGACGCATGGCCGTAGGATACCCGCCGTCTTTGTAATCTCCATGAAAGAGCATCACCAAAAGCCAAAAGTGTGGTACCTGCCAGATAAAATAATAGACTGCCAAAGCAATGAACTCTAACTCAAAGAGTGTATGGCCTGCCGCAAGCCACCCGATGGCCGGCGGGATAACGCCCAGTATTGCTCCAGGAACCACTGCTACAGCCGATCTCTTTTTCAAAGGTGTATACATCAGGTTATACCAAATGAATGCAAAAGCAAAAAAGTTGATACCTGTAAGCCCTAAGAGTGAATAGATCATCACAAATGAAACAAGGATCAATACCACTGCAATGATGATCCCTGTACGAGGGGACATACGACCCGCTGCGATAGGGCGATTTTTCGTTCTTTCCATCTTGGAATCTTCTTTGTACTCTTGTACTTGATTGAGGGTCGAAACCCCCATAGCTACTAAAAGTACAGAGAAGGTAGCAATAAACATATCTACACCAATCTCTCCCTTTGCCATAATATAGGCAAAGAGTGCAGATAAACTGACTGCAAAGGAGAGAATAAACTTGGTGACTACAAAAAAGTCTTTTATCATTTGGCGTTTTCGAGATATTCAGCAATTGTTGAAATCTCTTCTTCTGTCATATCAGGGTATGCTGGCATTTGACCTATCATACCTTTTTTACCATTATGCAATACATGACCTATAAGTGGTGCATCGTATTCTACAAGATTTGGAGACATACCGTTCATACCTTTACCATCCATTCCATGGCAAGAACTACATGCTGCAAATGATGCAGGTTGTTCACCTTTCATGCCACCAGCTACATACGCAGCGATCTCTTCAGCATCTGCACCTGTAGCCATACCAGCTGGCATTGCTCCCATAGGATAACCAAGTTGATCTTGACCATGATTGATGACATCCAATACTTGTTCTTCAGTTAATCTTCTAGTTTTAAGAGAAGGTCCAACTAATACTTTATCTGTTTTAATTGCATGACATTGTGTACATCCATGTCGTTGTACGAGTGCATCACCACCTTTAGCATAATTACCTTTTGGTGTATTATCTGTACCGTTAAACCATGCATCATACTCCTTTTTTGGAAGTACTACTACTCTAGAGTACATATATGAGTGGTCTGTACCACAGTACTCCGCACATTCCACATCATACTCACCTACTTTAGATACATTAAACCATTGTTTTGTTGTACGTCCTGGTACTACATCCTCTTTCATACGGAACGCAGGGATATAAAATGAGTGGATCACATCATCCACCGGTGCTGTCATCTCCAAGATAACATCTGTATTTACCGGTACATAGAGTGCAGAGATACCCATTGTACCCTCTTCGATCACTTTACCTTTCTCATCCATAACAGGTTTTTTGAAAGCGCCACCGACTTTATGTACATATCCGCTTTTATTTGCAGGATACTCATATTCCCACTTCCATTTAGAACCCTCAACCTTGACCACAACAGTGTCATCTGTGACTGTTGGAAGTGTTCTGAACATTTGCAGTGTCGTATTACCGTAATAAAAGAAAACCATTACTGCAATGATAGGAATGATCGTCCATGCCAATTCCAATCCAGTATGATGGGTTAATGTACCAATCTCTTCATCTTTAACCTTATCTGCACGATACTTCCATGCAAAGTAGAACATCGGTGCAACCACTGATAAAAATAGTGCAACTGAAATCCATACGTGCAGCCAAAACGCAAAATCAACATCTGCGTTAAAACTTGATGCACTTGTACTAAATCCTTCTAATGTATTACTCATATAATAAAACCCCTCTTAGTGTGCTGCAGGAGCAGTAATATGACTTTCAGCTCCAAATTGGAAATTGGCAACATCAATACCAATGACGATAATAAAGAAAACTGTCACTAATGCTAATGCAAACCATACCATAGCTGCAATCAGTTTCTCACCTTTTAAGTGCATGTAGTAGATTACGATCAACCAAGCTTTAACAACTGCAATGAGCATTTGTGCCAGAAATGTTGAATGTGTCATAAACATATGCGGTTGAATAAATGTAATCGCTGTTAACAACAATAGTCCTACAAGTACTTTATAATATATTTTTTTCTCTTCTTGATAATTTACTGTATTAGTGTCCACCTGTAGCTCCTCCTGCTCCGATCATATAGTAGTAAGGAAACACGAATACCCAAATAAGGTGTACGATATCCCAGTATAGTGCGATGTTCCAGTGTAATATGTGATGCTCTGGGCTCACTTTACCCGCATTGATTCTTTTCAGTAACCAAAGCATCAAACCAATACCAATGATAATGTGGAATCCGTGGAGTCCAGTCATTGAAAAGTAAAGACCAAAGAATAATTTTTGACCAAATGGTAAAGATGACTCAGGTAATAGCTTGTCATGCATCAAGAAGATACCGTGATGGTATTCAGCTGTCCATTCAAATCCTTTGATCACCAAGAAAGCAACCGCTAAAATGATAGTCGCCCAGATCATAAGCTTGGCACCTTTCACATCACCCGCTCTCATTCTAAGGAGTCCTAGACCCATTGTAAGTGCCGATACAAGCAGGATCACTGTATTGGTACCACCCAATAGTCTATTTAAAGATGCAGATGCATCCAAAAAATCTTGTGGGTGCAGTGTATTATAATAAGCAAGGGCAAGGAACATGGCCCCAAACATCATTACTTCTGTAAGCATGAACAGCCAGAAACCTAGTTTCCCGCCGTAAAAATCACCTTGCCAACCTTGTACTTCATGTTGATTCCCATCACGATCTATCGCGATCTCAGGTACGTATTCGTGTCCCATTAGTCTATCCTTTGCATCGTTTCATAATTAAATTTAACCACTGGCTCACCATGCTTATATTCATATGGATCAAAATCAACATATGGCACTTTAGAGTGGTTATCTAGTGGTGGAGGTGATGTTGGTAAGTGCCACTCAAGTGTTGTAGCATGCCATGGGTTAGGCGTCGTTGGTTCACCTTTTGTCCAACCTTTAAAGAATACCCAGAACATATAGATAAGACCCGTAATAAAGATCACTGCTCCT
The DNA here is from genome assembly GCF_019972135.1 of Sulfurovum sp. TSL1. Classification (NCBI taxonomy): domain Bacteria; kingdom Pseudomonadati; phylum Campylobacterota; class Epsilonproteobacteria; order Campylobacterales; family Sulfurovaceae; genus Sulfurovum; species Sulfurovum sp. TSL1. The sequence continues at coordinate 17,574 of NZ_BPFI01000003.1, forward strand.
ATAAATGAGATCTGGTGGTAAATTTGAAATTCTGGCAAGTAGTCAAAATAACGTCTTGGCATACCGTAGTAACCAGCGATGAACATTGGGAACCATAGTAGGTTGAATCCAATAAAATTCAAATAGAAAGCGATTTTTGCTTTTGTTTCATTATACATTTTACCTGTAATAAGCGGGAACCAATAGTGCATACCGGCAAACATCAAGAATACAACCCCACCAAGAATTGCATAATGGAAGTGTGCAACCGTGTAATACGTATCTTGTAAGTGTACGTCCATACCGATCATTGTAATAGTAATACCGGTAATACCCCCGATCGCAAATGTGATAATTGTTCCTAATGCCCAGATCATTGGTGTAGAAAGAACGATTTTACCTTGATACATTGTAGCAACCCAGTCATAGAACTTTACACCTGTCGGGATAGCAACAAAGAAAGTGAGGAATGAGAATACTGTTTTAGCAATATCCGACATACCTGATGTATAAAGGTGGTGACCCCATACAAGGTAACCGATACCTGCAATAGATGCCGAAGAAAGAGCGATTGTTCTGTATCCGAATACCTCTTTTCTTGAGAATGTAGGAATGATTTCAGACATAATACCGAATGCCGGAAGGATCATAAGATAAACAGCCGGGTGAGAATAGATCCAGAATAAGTGTTGGAACAATACAGGGTCTCCCCCTTTAGCCGGATCAAAGATACCGATACCGAAATATTTTTCCAAAATAGCCAATACAAGCGTAATACCGACAACCGGTGTCGCAAGAAGCTGGATCCATGCCGTTGCATAGATACCCCATACAAAAAGTGGCATTTTAAAGAAAGTCATACCTGGTGCTCTAAGTCTGTGAATCGTCACAAGGAAGTTAAGCCCAGTAAGAATAGATGCAAAACCAAGAACAAATGCAGCCACAAGCGCCATAATAACGTTTGTTCCTGTATTCATTGAGTATGGTGCATAGAATGTCCAACCTGTATCCGCTACACCTTCACCTATAAATAGTGATGCAAGTGCAATACAACAACCCGCAATATAGAGCCAGAATGTAAACCAGTTCAATCTTGGGAAAGATACATCCTTCGCACCGATCATCAATGGCATAACAATGTTTCCAAATATCGCAGGGATCCCCGGGATAATAAACAGGAAGATCATGATCACACCATGTAGCGTAAATGCCTGGTTAAACGTGTCTCCATCCATATATTGTCCCCCTGGTGCAAACAGTTCAAGTCTCATTGCAAATGCTGTAAATACAGCTACAAAAAAGAATACAAACATTACAGCTGCATACATAATACCAATTCTTTTATGGTCGATAGTAAGCATCCACTGCATGAATGTACTCTTAGGGTGCCCGATGGCACAGTGTGTTTCGTCGAAATAAGTTTTACTCATCTATGTCTCTCCTTTGGTTTAGATGTTCCTCTTGATCTCTTCTCCCTGCCTTGATAAGCCAGATAAAAAAGATAATCGTAATCGTTAATATTACTGTTGCTGCTATCTTCTCCCAGGCAAAAACATAAGTTTTGCCTTTTGGATCGTATGCGAAACAGTAAAGTAAGGTTTTAGCTATGGTCGGTCCAACCTTTCCTTGTGCTGACTCCAACACTGCCATTTTCACATCAAAAGGAAGCTGTTCGATACCGTTAAGGTAACGTGTGATCTTCCCTTCCGGTGAAATAATGATCAATGTTGCAGCATGAATCCACTCAACCACACCTGCTTTGGATACTTCCTTTTTATATGTAAATCCAACTTTGTCGGCCAAAATAGCCGAAGAGTTGTTTTCACTGAGTAAAAAGTGCCATGCATCCTTCACGTAAGGTCTGGTCATCGCGTCGAACATCGTTTTTCTTTTCGCTTTTGCTAAAGGCGGCGTTTCATCCGGTGCAAAACTGATGGTCAACGCTTTGTAGTCAGTATTTTCAGCCAAGTCAAGTTTAGACAGCATTTTTGCCATATCTTCTAGTTGTGGTGTACAGATACCTGCACATCTAAAGTAGTTCAAAGAGATGATCGTTGGTTTCCCGTCCATATACTCTTTGAGGGTTCTACTTTTGCCGTCTTCGTCTATAAATGTCAAATCAAGTGGAACATATTCACCTAACTTTTCATTTACGCCTAAAGACTCTGCTTGTAGTACAGTTAGAAACAGTAATACAAGCATCACAATTTTTTTCATCTACACTCCCCCCGTTTTGTCTATATTTGTAAAAATACGAACAATTCTATGGCACAATCACTTAAATGGCAATGAAAAAATATTGATTAAAGTATATTTAATTGATAAATAAGACTTTTAAGTTACAGAAAGTAATTTTTTTAATTATATATAATATTTTATAATTTTTAATATTATCTGAGGTGAAGTAATTTTGTAGAAGGCTTAGATATAAGGAAAAGTTTACACTTTTCCCTTACGTATTTTGATAGTGTGGAGAATGAGACTAGAAGACGTATCGTCAGAAAAGTTTAGGCTTTGCCTTTTGCACTTTGGATGGAATGGATATATTGGTAATCTACCGCTATATGTTGTTCTTTAGGCAGATGTTTTGAGAGTCTCTCTACCATGCCTTCAAAATCTTCGAACAGGTAGTTGGCCATGGAACCCGGAATAGGGTTGATCTCATTGAGAAAGACTTCATCCTCTACAACAAAAAAATCACAACGGATGATACTTCCTCTGAACAGAGGATCATAGATCTTTTTGAAACTCTCTTGGATCTTTGCTTTTAGCGCATCTGAAATATCCGCTGCCAAGACTTGTGAATCTCTGGAAAAGTCCATGTATTTTTTTTCAAAATCCAGGAACTCCTCTTTGTGCGGCTCTTCTATGATGGAAAGTTCCCACTCATCCGTGTATGTCCCTGCCTGGTTAAACTCTTTTACCCCTTCGATAAAAGGTTCAATGATCACATCTGTGTCAAATTCAAATGCCACATCAAGCGCATAGTCAAGTTCTGAAGCTTCTTTTACGATACTCACACCAATACTGGAGCCCAAACGGACCGGTTTGATGATCACAGGATAATCCATCGATATCTTTCTCTCGTCATTTTTAGAAAGATACTCATAGGCTACTGTTTTGACGCCTAGACTCTGAGCTAAGAACTTGGTATAGAGTTTGTTGTAAGAGAGAGCCGACGCTTCTATCCGAGGAGAGATGAAAGGAATAGAATAGAATTCCATCAGTGATGCTATCTTCCCATCTTCTCCGTCTCTTCCATGGATAAGATTCAATGCCACATCAAACTCTACAGGCTTGCTTCCGAACATACCGTCTATCTGGAAACCGCCGTTTTTAAGTGTCAATGCTTTTGATTTTTTATACTCACCCGATGAAAAGAGTTTGGAATTGATCTTCTGCGTATCCATAAGATAGAATTTTCTGTTGCTGCTCACAAAGATATAGAGAAGCGTAGCGTTTTTTAAGACTTTTTTCATTGTAATGGCGGAGACGATACTTATCTCATGTTCAAAACTGGACCCACCAAACAATATCGCTATTTTCATCTCTCTTCCTTAAAGCATTTTGGCAAATTCGCCAAAGATATAGGCACTCTCATGCGGTCCGGGGCTTGCTTCCGGGTGATGCTGTACCGACATGGTCGGAGAATCATTGTATTTAAGCCCTTCTATCGTATTGTCAAAAAGATTCATATGTGTGACAGTCGCCACTTCCGTAATGTCGTCAGGTACATTATAGTTATGGTTCTGTGCCGTGATCTCTATGGAACCTGTAACTACGTTTTTCACAGGGTGGTTACCGCCATGGTGTCCGAACTTCAGCTTGAACGTATCATAGCCGTGAGCAATAGAAAGCAACTGGTGTCCAAGACAGATACCGAAGATCGGTATTTTGCGAGCAATAAGTTTTTTGATCTTCTCATGTTCGTCTGTTAAAATGATCGGGTCGCCAGGTCCATTTGAAAGAAATACACCATCGCACTCTTTTGCATCAACCTTGGCAATGACCTCTTCGGCTGACATAGAGTTGGGTACAACCGTGACTTCCATACCTGCATGCGTCAGTTCATTGAGGATATTTCTTTTGACCCCGAAATCAAATGCAATGATCTTTTTTGTGGTATTGGGTGTATCATACTGGAATGTCGTGGTGTTGTAACGTCCTTCAGGATGGAGATAACTCTCTTTAGTGCTCACCTGTTCAATGTAATTCACCTCTTCGATACGGGGTGAAGATTCCAACACTTTTTTCAGTGCATCCTCATCATGTATCTCAGTGGAGGCTACCATCATCATCGCACCTTCATCTCTGAGCATTTTTGTTAAAAAACGCGTATCTATCTCTGTGATGCCCAGTACATTCTCTCTTTTGAGCAACGCTGCCAAGGTCTCTTCACATCTAAAGTTAGAGGGACGGTCCTGATAACTGCGTACGATGATGCCTTTACAGTGAGCATTTCTACTCTCCATATCTTGTGCATTACACCCTACATTGCCTATCTCAGGTGTCGTGAATGTCACAAATTGTCCTGCATAAGAAGGGTCTGTCGTGATCTCCTGGTATCCTGTAATGGATGTATTAAATACGATCTCTCCTACAGCTGTACCCTCTGCACCAAAACTTTTTGCTTCAAGCATCAATCCGTTTTCAAAATACAAAGATATCTTATTCATTACAGCATACCTCTCTTGGAAAGTTCTTCCTGATACAATCTTTCATAGAGCAGCTCATAGTCCTGGGAACCTGGGACCACTTCTCTCTCCATCCCTTTGATCTTTGTATAGACAATATCATCTATCTCATCATAGGCATCTGCAAAGGCTTTGAAAGATTTAAAGATCACATTCTTCACCTGGTTTTCATTCACAGTATATTCCGCAAGGTAGTTTTCATACAATTCATCCAGGATAAGGTGTGCCAGGTCATTATATCGGTCATCATAGTTCATGATCACACCATATTCAGGAGCCATTTTCTTTTTGATCATAAAAAAGAGCTGTCTCTCATCGGCATGTTGAAACTCTATCTCATCATAATTCTCATCAAGGATCTTTTTGACCTTTTCATCAAGAGCACGTTCTTTTTCAAGGTTTTCGTCTATGATCTTTTTTGCTGCAGCAACCACTGCTTCTCTTCCTTTTGGCAGAGCGATAAAAGGTGCATTGGCTAGATCTATCCCTATTTTTGTTGCTACATACCCAGTCTGTTGTGGTTTTAATCTCATTGCTACCCCTTATTTATTATCGAATTATTGTATCTTCACGCTCTGGACTTGTCGAGATGATCCCCATCTTTGTTCCTATCATCTCTTCTAGTGCTAAAATATATGATTTTGCTGTCTCAGGCAAGGCATCGAATTCTCTTATACCTTCTGTTTTATCCCAACCCGGGAAACTTTTATAGACCGGTTTTGCATCATCAAGTTCATACGGTACATAGTTGATCTCTTTGCCATCTACTTCATACGCTACACATACTTTTACTTCATCAAAACCATCCAGTACATCCAGTTTCATCAGTGCTACCTGGTCCACACCATTCACACGTACCGCATGACGCATCGCTACTGCATCGAACCAGCCACATCTTCTCGGACGTCCTGTCGTTGTACCGAACTCATGCCCATTTTTACGAAGCGTGTCACCTTGTACGCCAAACTCTTCACTCGGGAAAGGTCCGTTTCCTACTCTTGTGCAGTACGCTTTTGCGATACCTGTAACTTTTCCAAGGTCTTTTGGATTGATACCAAGGCCTGAACAGGCACCCGCACTCACAGTTGTTGAAGAGGTGACATACGGATAGGTACCATGATCGATATCAAGCATCGTTCCCTGTGCACCCTCAAGAAGTATCTTCTTCCCATCATCCATGATCTCCCACATCATTTGCGTCGTATCTGTGATAAACGGTCCCAGTATGGCTTTATACCCTTCCAGTTCAGCCAAAAGTTCTGACTCTTTCGGAGCTTCAACACCCATCGCATCAAAGATAGGCTGGTTCAGTGCAAAAAACTCTATGATCTTTGCCGTAAGCTTTTCAGGATTCAGCAATTCTCCCAGTCTATGTCCTACCCTGGCGATCTTATCCCCATAGGCAGGTCCGATACCTTTACCCGTTGTTCCTATGGCTTTGTCACCCTTCAGATGCTCTTTGGCTTGGTCGATCTGGGCATGGTAAGGTAAAAGTACATGGGCTTTGTCTGAAAGGAAAAGTCTTCCTTCCAGGTTATCGAACTGCTCCATCTCTTTAATAAAATCTTTGGGAGAGAGTACCACACCGTTCCCTACAATATTTTTTGCTTTGGGATTAAGTACACCGGAAGGAATTAGGTGGAGCGCATACTTCTTGTCACCTATGACGATCGTATGCCCGGCATTATGGCCACCTGCAAAACGACATACATAGTCATGTGTCTGTGCCATATGGTCAACGATCTTTCCTTTTCCTTCATCTCCCCACTGGAGACCTACGATCAAATCTGCTTTACTCATCTACCTTATCCTCTGTTCATTTTATTACTGATACACTCATCTGTATAGAGTGCAAATCCTGCTGCTTCTACGCCGTCTATGGTGTATATCCCGCCCATTGCCAAAAGACTGTTGCCTTCAAACATTCTGAATGTCAAAGAGTCATAGTATCTCATCTTCGCATAAAAGAGCGGGGAGATCACCATGTTGTTATACGCTACTTTATCTGTTGCCTCTTTGATCTTTTCAAGTTCCGCTTTAATGTCATCAGGGAACGGGCTCAGATCTTCAAGATCACTGACTGCATTGATTCTTACAAGCTGTTCGATCCAAGGCAGATCTGCCGCCATGATCTGTTCCACATGCATTGATTTCAATACGTCCAAAGAGACCCCGTATTTTTCATTTAAAAGATGAGGGATACGTATATTGGCTATCTGCATCACCGGTGCTGACCCTATCTGTTTTAAAAGCGTTGTTGTGGTTTCCGCGATCTCTTCAAAGCGCCCGTCGATCACTTCTGCCCCGATCTGATACTGCTCTTTTGTCGGGAATGTGACCGTGGGCTGGATATAAAACCACTTTTTAGACTCTGTACTGCGCCCCAGTCTTTTTGTCACGATACGTACCACATCTGCCGTTGAATCTGCACGTAGGGTGACTTCGTGATTTTCTGCATCATTGAGTCTGACCAGGAGCTTTTGATCCTCGAAACATTCATGCTGGTGGTAAGAGAAGAGCGGTGTAACGATCTCTTCAAATCCAAGCCCCTCCAAGGTTTCACTTGCGATACGTTCTATCTCTCTTTTTACTTTGGCACTTTGGCCAAAATAAAGCCTGCTCCCACTGGGGATCTCATGTTCAAATATCATCTAGTTACTCTTCTTAAAATACGTTTCGTTAAAGACACGGCTTGCCGTACCGTCAAACGCTCTTCTGCCCAGATCGGCCAATGCCAACTCAATGGCATTCACTACCCATGCAGACTCATAGACAGGAATAAGCCCCATCTGGTTGATACGGAATATTTTACCTTTGAGGTGGTCCTGGCCTCCTGCCATATTTACCCCGTACTTCGTTTTAAGGAGTTTTCTGATTGGCTCTGCATCTTCATCGAACACCGTACTCATAGACGGTGCCGGTGTTTGCGGATACATAGAAAAACCTATCGCTTCAAGCGCAGCCTGTGTTGCTGCTGCTCTTGCTGCCGTATTTGCATATAAGGCATCGATCCCCTCTTCATCGATCGCATCAAAGATGGCATTGAGCCCAATGATCAGTGTCGTAGCTGCCGTCCATGCTGTAGTATTTTGCTGCTGCTTTTTGATCTCTGTAGCAATATTAAAATAATAATCTGTCCCTGAACCTATCTTCTCAACTGCTGCATTTGAAAGACCGATCATAGCAAGTCCAGGAGGAAGCATCAATGCTTTTTGACTTCCCGTGACCAGTGCATCGATATTCGAGACATCGATAGGCTCTACACCCACCGCTGTGATACCATCCGCTACGATCATGATATCAGGGTTGATCTCTTTGGCTCTTTTCGCGATCGCTTCTACAGGATGGCGAAGTCCGCCGGCACTTTCACATACCTGGATGAAGATCGCATCGATATCTGCATTCTCATGCAAAGCATTTTCAACGTCAGTGACGGAACAAGGCGTATTCCACTCATAGCTGAGTTCCACTTTATCTCTTCCCATTGCATCAGCGATCTTGCCGAAACGCTCACCGAACTTCCCGGCGTTTACCGTCAATGCTTTTGTCTTACAGAGGTTCAACATACATGCCTGCATCGCACCTGTACCCGAAGAGGCTATCATCACACACTCATCCATGCCGAAAAGTTTTAAAAGTCTTTCACGGGCCTCTTTAAAGATAGCCTCGAACTCTGGTGTTCTGTGGTGTAACGTAGGTGTTGCCATAGCTTGGCGTACAGACTCCGGTACTGGTGTAGGTCCTGGGGTAAAAAGTAGCATAATCATCCTCGTTTTCACCGTTCAAAAGACGGCATAATTACGTGGATTATAGCGAAAATGAGGTTAGAGAATGGTGAAGGAAAATAATTAAATAATCGCAGAAGAGAAGGAACTCCCCTCTGCCGTGTTTTTACGAAAGTACGACAGTTTGCTGACCTATCTCTTTATATCTTGCATAATAGTGCTCTACAAACGCTCTGATCTCCTCTTTTACCGGTAAAAATACGCCATTTTCTTTACGTGCATAGGTACTCAAATAGAGCATTGCATCCACTTTTGAAAGATAATTTTCTGCCAAATTTCTATAGGCATTCTGATAGGCTTCTTTCATCTGCTCATACTTGCCGTAGTCGATGTGTATCACTCTGTCATAGGTGATGATACCCGAGCTGAAGAGGATATCAAGATGGATCAACCCTTCACAATAATACGGCAGGACTTCACCGACTTCACGCCATGCCATCAGCCCTACTGCGCGGGAGACAAGGTCATCGACAATGTGATCTTTAAGTGCTTCACGTTCATTATGGAAAAACGCCATCAAACCGCCTGAAGTGGCTTTAAACTCTTCGATATTTTTAAACTGCCCCGAGCAGTTCATCTTTTTTTCCGTATCTTCATCTATCCAGAGGATATGACCGTATTCATGTCCTACCGTAGAGATATCGTATATCTCCTGCCAAAGATCAGGATCTGTATCAATAAGCTCTCTTTGCGCCTTCACAAAATCCTCACCCATTGTTTCAACTGAAAGTTTCATGATGGGTTTGGATTTTTTAGACGCCATAACAAAGTCGGCATACGCAAAGATCTTTTTCCCAAGTTCTGAGGAAACCTGTTCATCGTTCGGTACGACCTGTGCCGAGAAAAGACCATTGAACTCTGCTCCGTAATAAAGGACGGGCTGACCTATATAGAGTTGGGTTTGATCCACCTGTAAAAGATTCTTGCTCATCGTATGCAGGGCTTCTTCACCGAAATCTTTTGCCATTTCATAGGCAAAAAGCTTAATGTTGTTACGGGTACTTGAGCCTTCTTGTAATTTGGGATTGACGATACGCAGATCCCATTCCAACGCAACAGCTTTTCTATAATGATCTTCATAATACTCTAACGGATGTCCTACCTGCAATGGTGTCGTAACCGCCATCCAGCGTCTGTCCACATCTGCCCATTTACCTATGAGTTCATCGGTTTTGGTATGCGTAAAAGCGATTTTGAGCGCTGTAAAATAGGCTATCCATTCTGCTTTCTGGTCAAATACATCATCTTCCTGTTGATTCAAAAGTGCAATGAGCTGTTCAAGTGCTGTCGTCACTTTTGCCACCTCTTCAGGAAATGCTTCCGCATAGGCAATGCTTTTATACCCCCCATCCTCTTTTTTAAGTACAGAGTAAGACCTGTCACCTACAGAACCGCTCTCGTCCGTATCTAACAGAGACTCGTTCTGAAGCATCTCAAAGACTTTTGCATCATCCCCATGAAACATTTCACTGAGCTCAAGGTTCACAGAATAAAGAATATGGTGTGTCCAGTGGCTTTGCCAGACGCTCATAGCAAGACCAACATGGTGTACACCCAACATCAATGAACGGTAAAAAGGGGTAAGAAGCTGCTTCTCCTCTACCCATGCAATGAAATTTTCATGCCGTGCGATATGCATCGTACTGACAAAACCGTATGCCAACTCTTTTTTCACTCTGATCTCATCTTCAGAACAACCATGTTTTTCCAATACCTGTTCCAGCGCATCTTCACGAAGATTAACGATACGTGTCAGTGCAGCCATCGTAGCATCATCATCTCTGGGTATATCGATGAGAGTTAAAAAAGCATCCACAACCTCGTTGGCTTTGTCATGTCCCTTATCTAAAAGTTCATAGTAGGCATTAAGACTTGCCTGTCTGCTTTGTAATTCGTCATAAATGACCTGCAGATCTTCCATAAATTGTTTTTTCATGCTTTCCCCTTTAACATTTGTATGATCGGTTGTGCCAACTTCAATGCTTGTGCCCTGTGTGATATCTTTTTCTTCACATCATCATCCAGCTCACCCAGCGTTCTGTCATATCCTGAAGGGATAAAGATGGGGTCATACCCAAACCCTTTGTCCCCTCTCACTTCATCTATGACATCCCCATGCATCCATCCATGCACCACATACTCTCCATATTTGGAGACGATGGCGATGGCTGCCGTATAGTATGCCGGTGTGGACTTGACCCCTTTTTGCTTAAGTGTTTCTATAAGTTTATGGAGGTTCTCTTTATCTGTGGCACCTTCTCCTGCATAGCGTGCTGAATAAATACCCGGAGCTCCGTCAAGTAGTGGCAGAGAGATACCGCTGTCATCGGATATTACCAGATATTCTTCCCCAAGCTTCTCGTAGATCGCACGTGCTTTTATGAGTGCATTGGCCGCAAAGGTATCACCGTCCTCTACGATATCGAATTCACCTAAAAGTTCGGAAAAAGCGACCACTTCATCTTCACACATCTGTTTGAATTCACGCAGTTTCCCCTTGTTTCCTGTCGCTAGAACGATACGCATTTCAGTCTCCTTTGCAAAGCGTGAAACCGTGTGGACATTCCTTCCACTCCGGCTTCCTCGTTTTCGAGAGATGAGAGATCTTTACCTTTATCATCTACTCTTAAATATTTCGTTATATAATGAGAGAAATTTTATCTAAATAGAGGTATCACTATGATTAAACAGATCATGCCGCTCAGTCTGATCGTGGGACTGAGATTTTTTGGACTCTTTATCGTCCTTCCTGTTCTTTCCATCTATGCACTTGATATGGAAGGTGCGACACCTTTCCTTGCAGGCCTTGTTGTAGGGGGTTATGCACTGACACAGGCAGCTTTTCAAGTCCCTTTCGGACTGGCAAGTGACAAACTGGGACGTAAAAAGACCCTGCTTTTTGGTCTGATCATCTTCATTATCGGTTCCGTGATCGCTGCGATGAGTGACAATATTTACATGCTGCTTATCGGGCGTTTTCTTCAGGGGGCAGGCGCCATCGGTTCTGTGGTCTCAGCGATGGTTGCAGACCTGGTTAAAGAAGAGCAGCGGGCACATGCCATGGCGATCATGGGCGGGACGATCGCACTGAGCTTTGCCGCAGCGATGATCATCGCGCCTGTCGTGGGCGGCCACTGGGGGATAGACAAACTCTTTTGGCTTACCGCTGTGCTTTCAGTGATGGCGATAGGTATTTTATTTACTGCCGTGCCCCAGCCTCCAAAGATCGTACACAGCTATGCAGAAGAAGAGTCCAAGATGCTAGAGGTCTTTAAGGACAAGTCTCTGACACGTATGTATATTACTTTTCTTTTCCATTCGTCTATTATGACCATGGCATTTTTTATCATTCCGGTGGTAATGACACAGGGGCTCACGGATGGTGGCTTTGGCTGGGAAAAATCTGAACTCTGGAAAGTCTATTTCCCTGCGATGATCTTTGGTTTCTTTGCTATGGCACCTGCAGCCATATTCGGAGAGAAGTACGGCAAAGGGAAACAGGTCTTTATGATCTCGGTTTCTGTAATTTTCTTAGGTTTTCTTGCGATGGGATTTGCCAGTGCTGCATGGGTCTTTGTTGTGGGTGTGGTACTTTTCTTCATCGGATTCAATATGTTTGAACCCCTCTTACAGAGTTTCGTGGCCAAGTTTGCCAAGGTCCATCAAAAAGGTGCGGCACTCGGTGTAGCCAATACCTTTGCCTATGTGGGTATCTTCCTGGGTGGCCTGCTTGCAGGTTGGCTCATGCAGCACTATGACAGAGCAACCCTGGCCGTTGTAGTAGCCATGATCTCTGTCGTATGGTTCATCTGGGTAGCGACCATGCCAAACCCGAACAACAGAGGAAATGTCTACCTCCCATTAGACATTTTTGACCGTGAAAGGGTTGCTTCTCTGACAAGTCATGAAGCGATCGTAGAGAGTTATGTGAACGAAACAGAAAACATCGCTGTCGTCAAATATGAAAAAGACCTCATAGATGAAGACGAGATCAGAGGGATGTTGAGCTGATGCTTATACCTCTCATCAAAGAGCTCCAAGAGGCACTGCAGCATAGCGCTTCACATATACAGATACAAGAGTCCTTGCATCTTCTCTTTAATGAGAGTACTTTTGGCTGTCAAAAAGAGTATCCTGTCGCTGTGGTCCATGAAAAAACCAGGCTCACAGAAACCTCATCCCTTGCATTTTTCACACAGAACGACCTGATAGATACAGAGGGGTTTACGCCTGGTGCCTATGATGATACACAGATCGAACAGATCGTTGCACACGCACCTGAGTACATCCAAAGGGTAAACTTTATCGTAGCCAAAAACAAAACCATTCCTCAACCGACATTTTTCAATAAATTCAAACATGACTACTGGAAAAAAATCCAAAGTGTTGATGGATTGGAAGCGCTTATCGATGTCACTGTGTTTCATAAAGAAGCTACCGATTGTGAAGTTGAAGCCTCGTTACGTGCCATTATCCGTAAACGTAAAGAAGTGCATCAGTTAAAAAAACTGACCTTTGTCTGGATCGCAGAGACAGAAGGCCAAAGTCCCTCTATAGAAACCGTACTGCAACACTATTTTCAAGAAGACCATACCGTTATAAAAAATGCAGAAAAAAACTACTACATAGGATGGAGTTCTCCACTGCAAAGTATCAATATGCGATACTTTGTCTGTCCCCCTGAATAATGAAGACATAAAGCATAAAACTTAAAGCTTACACTCTCCAAGTTCTACTTCTCTATACGCTACATCCATTAGTGCACATGCACGTTTCATGATACCCTCTTGGGTAAATCCGAACTTCTCAAAGAGCTGTTCTGCCGGCGCCGAAGCTCCGAAACTTTCCATACCAAGGACATCATCTGCATATCGGTAGTACTCTGTTCCTGTCGCTGCTTCAACGGCAAGTACTTTGGTATTTTGATCGATCACTGCCGCTTTATACTCTGCATCCTGCTCATTGAAAAGATCAAGACACGGTACAGAAACCACATTCGCTTTGATACCCAGTACAGCCAGGTGGCATGCTGCCTTCAGACAAGGCATCAACTCAGAACCTGAAGCCATCAGTGTCATGTTCGCATCTTTTCTTTTTTTGACAATGTAGGCGCCTCTGCTTACATCTCCGAAATCTCTCTTTGGCTTCAGTGTTTGAAGTTTTTGACGGCTCAGTACAAAACCGTGCGGTGCCTGTATGGTCAATGCAGTTTTCCATGCTTCCACATTCTCCGTTGCATCTGCCGGTCTCCATACATAGAAGTTAGGCAATGCTCTGAAATGAGACATATGCTCGATAGGTTGATGTGTAGGGCCATCTTCCCCTACACCGATACTGTCATGCGTCCATACGAAGAAGTTTTGGATCTTTGTCAATGCTGCGATACGTGCTGCCGGTTTAAGGTAATCAGCGAATATAAAGAATGTTGCATTGAACGGGATCGTCGTACCATACAGTGCCATGGCATTCGTAATCGCTGCCATAGCGTGCTCACGGATACCAAAGTGCAGGTTTCTTCCTTTAGGGAAATCTCCCAGATCTTTGAGCTCTGTTTTGTTCGACGGTGCCAAGTCTGCCGACCCCCCAAGGAAAGAAGGGACCGCTGTTGCAATGGCATTGAGGATCTTACCGTTTGAGTCTCTTGTTGCCATCGCAGCCTCTCCAGAAAAATCCGGGAATTCGATCGCTGAAAAATCAGGGTTAAGAAGTCTAGCCAACGCTTCGTTCTGCTCGATAAGCGGTGCCTCTTTTTGTCTGTGTATCCACTCTTTTTCCGCAAGTTCACCCTGCTCCAATGCACATCTGAATCTCAGCAGCACATCTTCGGGAATCTGGAAGAATGCTTCAGGGTCAAACCCTTCTTTGGCTTTTGACTCAGCGATAATATCTGCACCTAGAGGTGCCCCATGTGTATGATGAGACCCTTCCATCTCACCTGCACCCTTACCGATGATCGTGTTGGCGATGATAATGGTAGGTTTAGTGGCTGTTTGCACCTCTTCCAACGCTTTTTCGATCTCATCATAACAGTGCCCGTTGATCTTCATCACGTTCCAGTTCTGCGCTTCAAAACGTTTTGCGACATCTTCACTCCATGCAAGGCTTGTGTCACCCTCGATCGTGATCTCATTGTTGTCATAGATAAGCACCATATCCTTAAGTCCCAAGTGTCCGGCAAGTGCACAGGCTTCGTAAGAGATACCTTCCTGCAAATCACCGTCACCACAAAAACAATAAACTTTATGGTCTATCAGTTCACAGGTCTCTGAGTTTACCTGGTTCGCCGTATAGGCTTCTGCCATCGTAAAACCTACTGCATTGGCGATACCTTGCCCTAAAGGACCTGTCGTGATCTCTACACCATCCGTATGCCCGTATTCCGGATGTCCCGGTGTTCTGGAGTCTAATTGACGGAAATTTTTCAGATCATCAAGCGTCACATCGTAACCCCAAAGGTGTAAAAGAGAGTAGATCAGTGCCGATGCATGTCCCCCTGAGAAAACCAATCGGTCACGGTTGAGCCATTTTGGGTTTTTAGGGTTATGGCTCAGTTTTTCACTCAAAACCACTGCGATATCTGCAAGCCCCATAGGTGCACCCGGGTGTCCTGAATTTGCTTTTTGTACCATATCAGCGGCTAAAAATCTGATCGTATTTGCCATCTTTCTGCGCATCTTGTTCTGCTCTGTCATTGCCATAGTTATTCCTTTAGTTGTGTCTGTATAGGTATGTGTTCATTAAGGGTTGTAAAGCTGTCTGTAGCTTCTTATCGAAGTCTTCAAATCGTCTTTGCAAATCTTTTGCCAGAGTGTCTGCCTCTTCAAGCGTCTTCTCCAGTCCTAAAAGATTTACAAAGCTATTTTTATCGCTGTCGTTTCCTGTGGGTTTTCCCGCCTCTTCTTCACTCTGCGTTTCATCTATGATATCATCTTGTATCTGGAACAGCAGTCCCAGATCGATACCGAAATCATAGAGCGCATCCTGGACTCTCTTCTCAAGTCCTACGATCACCGCTCCCATCTGCATAGAGGTGGCGATGAGTTTGGCCGTTTTGTTTTTATGGAGTGTCTTGACCTGTTCTAACTCCAATGGCTGGTTTTCAAAATAACAGTCTATGGCCTGTCCAAGTACCATACCGCGCCCGCCTCCGTCACGTGCAAGCAGCTCGACCAGTTTTATTTTCACATCTGCACGCAGCGGTGCCTTGGCGATGAGATAAAAAGCATCGGTGTTGAGTGCATCTCCTGCAAGTATCGCGGTCACTTCATCGAAACGTTTATGCAGCGTCTCATGTCCACGGCGAAGGTCCGCATCATCCATCGCAGGCAGATCATCATGTATAAGCGAATAGGTATGGAACATTTCAAGTGCAAGAGCAACGGGCAATGCACCGTTATAAAGCATAGGCTCATAGGCATCAACGATATTGAGAAGCAACATAGGACGGAAACGTTTTCCCCCGGCAGTCAGCATCACACCGAGTGCTTCTTCATACACGGGATGGAAACTTGGTACTTTTGGTAAGTTTTCATTTAGATACGTTTCAAATCGTTGCATTTATACTCTCGAAGTTTATTTGTTGAAATTATATCAAATTTGGATAAAATAAGCTTATGAAAAAAGAAATATCACTCTTACTTATCACATGGACCAAACGGCTGCTGGGCTTGACCGCTTTTTTCGTGTGGGGATATGTTATTTTTACCATCTCCCGATCACCGGCCCCATTTATGGAACAGGCACCCTACTGCATGGGTAGTACCATACTGATATTCGGCTTGCTGACCGCTGCCTATAAAGGGTTGGATCACTGGAGTCTACAAAATAAGTAAGTAGCAACCTCATTATGTATAAATTCTGTTGTGGCGAACGCCCTTTGTAAGCAAAGCGATTCGAGAGCCACGACGCTTTTTTCTAACGAAGTTTTCACTACGTGAACCGCATTTGCTAACTTTGCTTCGTTTTTTTTAAAAAAATGAAGAGAAAAACAACGCCATAGATTGAATAAAAAGGCAATTGAGTCAATCAAATAAAATTTAAACCTTACATTTCTTAGCAATTTGCTTGATCTGTTCCTCTAACGTAAGATTTTCCACATCTATGACCACATCCGCCACTTTTCTATAGGCTTTTTCACGTTCATGATAGAGTTTCTTAGCCTTTTTTTCATCTGAAAAAAGTGGCCGTTTTGCCAGTTTTGATTCAGAGTTCTTCGCTGTTTTCAAACGGTTGTGTATCCATTCAAACGAAGCATCAAGCAACACGACCGTACCCAGTTTCTTAAGGTTGTCCACTTTGTAGAAACCGCCGCCGCAAGAGATCAGTGTACCTGTCACACATTTCTCTATCCAGTCGGCAGTCTCCTGTTCCAGTGTCCTGAAATACGCTTCACCTTTTTTATCAAATATTTTTTTGACCTCTTTGTTCTCTTTGGATTCTATAAGGTCATCTGTATCTATAATATAGGTACCGTATTTTTTTGTAAATGCACGGGCTGTCGTACCTTTACCCACGCCCATGAAACCTATAAGGATAATATTCTTTTTCAAAGCTTATACCATGTTGTAGCGGTCAATGATTCTTGACAGACGTTTACGTAGATTTTTCAATGCCTCTACCGCATTTTCACCTTCAGCAACAAGAGATTCAAACTCATCGAACTGTATCTTGGCAACCCAACCTATCTTTGTATGTTTTTTGATCCCTACAAATCGTACTTCACCAAAATGTTCTTTTGCCATTTTATAAATTCGCTCAATTCTTTGGTCTAAAGTTTTTACTTCCTTATTACTCATTGCTTTCCTTTTTGAATGAAATATATCCCGTTAAAACATCATGTTTTATGAGACTTTTACTTTCTGATATAATTATATCATATCAAGATGGCAAATATATTACAAAAGGATGAGAGTGATGAAAAACGTACTGATCACAGGTGTGAGTTCGGGGCTTGGTGAAGCTTTGGCTGAAAAATATTTGAAAAACGGTGACAGTGTCTATGCCATAGGCAGAACTTTATCCAAAAAACTTGATCATTATCCCCATTTCTTCTTTTTCCCTTATGATCTGAGTGATACTTTCATGATCCAATCGACACTCAAAGAGTTTTTACAGCATCGTTCATTTGACATGGTGATCCTCAATGCCGGGGTGTTAGGTGACATCAAGGCACTCTCCCAGACTGACCTCATGGATGCCAAGGAAGTCATGGAAATCAATGTCTGGGCGAATAAAGAGCTCATAGACACCCTCCATGCACATGCACAGGTCAAACAGATCGTAGGTATCAGTTCAGGTGCTGCAGTGAACGGTTCCAAGGGCTGGGGAGCCTACGCACTCTCCAAAGCAGGTCTCAACATGTTACTCAGTGTCTACGCCAAAGAGTTACCGGAGATCCATTTTACCGCACTGGCACCCGGCGTCATCCGTACCCCTATGGTCGAGCATATCATAGAAGAAGTGGATGATACCCTCTTCCCTTCAGCCAAAAGGCTCAAAGAGAACCCTATCCAAACAGCGGAGGAAGCCGCCGAAAACCTTATCGCAACTTTTCCCAAACTTCTAGCGTATGAGAGCGGAAGTTTTTTGGATGTAAGAACGATGTAAAGCAAGATTGAGCAATGATCTAATGTGCAGTAGATTTTGTCTTTGAGTCTTGAAGGACTGGTAAATCTAGTTCGAAAGGCATAAAGATTAAAGATGCTATGCAGTAGATCATTTAGACTTTGATCTTTTGCCATTCACCTTTATCGAAGGTCCTCCAGAGCCATGTGGCTTTGACAAACGTATCTGATATCATGGCGATATAGACCAGCAAGATGGACTCAAAATACCAGCTTAACACAAACGCAGGAATGATGCGGACCAGCCACACGGAGACAAGATTGATCTTCAATGTCCGCTTGGTATCTCCCGCACCTCGCAGAGCACCGGAAAGGACAAAATTATAGGCCAACGGGATCTGTGAAAATCCTACGATACGCAAATAGAGACTCGCTTCTTCAATGGTCTGTGCATCATCGGTAAAGAGCCATACGATCTTCTCTGGCATAAAGATCATAAAGAAAGAGAGGAAGAACATGAAGCCCACCGTATACTTGAGCACGAGAATGACATCCTCCCTGGACTGTTCAGGCTTTTTTGCACCCAAACCCTGCCCCATGAGTGCCATCGCAGCAATGGTAAATCCAACGCCCGGCATGAAAGCCAGTCCTTCCACACGAAGCCCTATCTGATATCCTGCCAGTACCTCTGTGCCATACTGTGCAATGATCACCGTGCACAGCATAAAACTTCCAAATGTGAGGGAACGTTCAAACGAAGCAGGGATGCCCACTTTCAGTGCACGCTTCAAAAGTGATCTGGAGTAATGCCAGGCAGGGATATAGGGTGTTTTATATCGAAGGTAGAGAACCAGATAGACGAGCATCTCCAGGATGTTGACGATCACGGTACCTACCGCTGCACCCATCACACCCAGTTGTGGAAACCCATGGTTACCGAAGATCAACAGGTAGTTTAAAAATACATTGAGTGCAATGGACGCTATCTTGATCTGCATAGGTGTTTTGGTATCCCCTGCAGCATTGAGCGCAGTGACAAATACCAGTTTAGCCAGGACAAACGGCAACATCCATGTCAACGTTTGTACATACTCTTCACCTAATGTGACAACTTCGGGTGCGGTGCCAAACCATACATAGACATTGGATGCAAAAAAGTACCAGAACCCCATCACAGGCAAAGAGAGAAAGAGAGCAAATTGAAGCAAAGTTGAAAGCCCCGTGGAGGCACGCCTGAGCTGCCCCGCTCCCACAAAACGTGAAAGCAGTGCAGAAGTACCTATATGGAGCAAAGAAAGTATAGCAAACAAGAACATCAGCGACTGCAAGCCCAATCCTACGGCTGCCACGGCAAATGCAGAGATCCGTCCCACCATGATAAGATCCGTGATCACTTGAAGCATATCGAGCAGTGAATTCACTGCCGCGGGGAGCGAAAGCTTGAGTATCTTTTGGTGTTTTTTAGGAAAAAATCGTATCAAGAAAAACCATTACCCTACGATCTGTGCGACATAGATATAAAGCAGTACAATGATCAGCGATGCGGTGGCCATCGTCCATATAAAGGCGCCCATCATCCTGCCTGCATTGAACATTTGTCTATATTTGTAAAGGAGAATAGGGAAAATGACCAGTGCCACAAACACGGGGAAATACATCACAGAACTTAGACTATACTCTTCTATAGCATACCCTACCGCCACAAAAGAGGTATAGATGATGATGTACACCATAGTGAGCACGACCATTTGCACGATCATAAAGAGCACTTTGGCGCCTGCTTTGTTTTGTTCATCGTCGTAGTACTGCATATCTCTATTCCTCTATGGTATCTTTGCGGCATTATAGCACACCGTTCGCTTCATGAAAGAGAGAGCCGGAAATTTTATAGGATTACGCTTTCTTTTCATAATGATTTTAAAGATTAAGCCATTTCAATCACTCTTCTTCTATGTATATAACATACATGCAAGAGTAAGCATTGCAATATTGATGATCAATACAAGCCAAACAAATACCTTATCTTCCTTTTTGTACCAATGACAAATACTTTTTACTATCTTTTGCATCTTTATTAATCCCTGGAAACAGTATTGACAATATTAGATGAAGTAGATGTCACATTTATGTCACACGAAGGCGTCCACTTGGTTTTACGAAGTTTCAGTAGATCAAAAAAAAGCATATAAATCTATCACTTTATAGGGTTGTATTTGGCTAGGCAGCCGCAAAAACTAGCGTGCTGCCATCCTAAGAAGAAAGTATAAACTTATATTTAGACATCCGGCCAGTCACCGAATGGCCATGGTTTCTCGTCTGTATTGAAACCTACATAAGAGACCAGCTGTTTTGCGTACTCTGACAAACCTTCTGTAAAGTGCAAGATCTTCTCATTGGGTTCGCCTGTCAGCCAATAGTAAATATATTGCGTAATGGCTATCACAAAAAGCACCATCGAGATAAATCTGCCTATGACCAGATATAAAAGAATATAAAGCGCTCTTACGATACCCGGTTTTTCACGTTCATTCGTTTCGATCTCTTCCATTTTGACTCCCTTTTTGATTTGATTATATCAAATTTCTTCCTCTTCCTGCAAATACGATCTGTCTATAAAACAAGCACTTCTAAGGAATGGTTTCCAATTCCATTTTCAGTGCGATATACTCAAGCAGGTCCTTGAGTGTGAGGATACCGATAATTCTATCATCTTCAACGACCAGAATACGAGTGTATCCGCTTTCGTTCATTCTGTTCAGGGCATCATCGATAGGCGTATTGGATGCGATTGAATTGGATGGATTGGGTTCTTCCATGACCTGTCCGACAAAAAGATGTTTCCACTCTTCATGTGTATGCTGTTTTAGCAACTGAACTGTGATAAGTCCGGAGATCTTACCCCCTTTGACCACGGGGAACATTTTATAGTGATAGTGATAGAGATACCTGTCAACAAATGCTTGCAATGTGATATCAAAAGGCACGGTCACGGGTGTCGTGTTCATAAAATGGCGTACGGTTTTTCCTTCAAATGACTCCTTGATCAATAATCTTTGATACGAAGCATTCGCTGCGAAGAAAAGAAAAGATCCGATAAGTATCCACCATAATCCTCCTATGGCGTTACCTCCTATCATATGCATAAATCCCATAAAGATAATCACAACGGCAAACATCAGACTGATACGTGAAGCGAGCTGCGTCGCCCAATGGATATCCCCCTTTATCCACCACAAAAGAGAACGAAGCACCCGTCCCCCATCGGTTGGGAATGCGGGTATCAGATTGAAAACCGCAACCAAGAGATTGATCATACTCAAATAGCTCAAAATTGCTATCACAGGTAGGGAGAACTTCATGGTCTCTGCGACTTGCGCCAATCCGCCAAAGAGTATAGAGAGTGTAAAGCTGGCTATCGGTCCTGCGATCGCCATCAAAAATTCACTTTTAGGCGTGCTGGGTTCATCCTGCATCTCAGCCACACCCCCAAAGATAAAGAGTGTGATACCCTTGATCTTCATGCCGTATTTACGGGCGATCAAGGCATGGGAAAACTCATGGATGATGATGGAAACAAAAAGCCCTATGGCTCCGATAACCCCCATCCACCAGTAGGTTTGCATGCCAAGTCCCGGGAAATAGCTCGGGAAGAAACCCTTAGCGAGCGACCATACCACCAAAAAAAGGATAATACCCCAGCTCACATCGAGCGATACGGTAAAACCAAGCAGTTTGAATAGTGCTATTTTTCTTTTTAACATGCCGTACCTTTACAACTTTTATAAGATCATTTTTTAATTATAGCGATTTTTTATGCTATCTTCTTTTCCTTTTCACCTTCAGCGTATTCCTCGACAGAATCAGTTTACATCTAAAGGAAAAAGTAAAAAAGTATGTCAAAATGTCATAATGCATTATAAAAAAGGCAACTTCCATGAGACTCTTCATCGCTTCACCTGTCATCCTTAATGATTATACTTCTATCAAAGAGGACTTCAAAGAGATTATTGAAGGAAAGTGGGTAGAAGAGGAAAGTCTGCATCTGACCTGGGTATTTCTAGGGGAGGTGAAAGAGGTAAACACCGTCATTGATAAACTCAAAGAGCTCTCTCCTTTGGAACATCAAACCACTATGAAAGCATTAGGATATTTTGGACGGCCGCCGAAAATATTTTTTGCCCAATCAAAAGAGACAGTACTCTATAATAAAGCGAGGGAGTTCAGAGATGCGGGTTTTGATCTTTACCGTTTCAAACCGCATATTACACTGTGTCGTATCCAAACCATACATGACTACAAAGCCTACAAAGAGAAACTCAAGGCCTATCGTGAAAGATCTTTAGGGGTGATACTCCCTGAGATATACCTTTATGAGAGCAAACTCACTTCTAAAGGCGCACAATACAGTCGCAGATATACCGTCAAAAAAACTTAGCCGAGCACCTTTTGAATGGCTTCCACCAGTGCCTCTTTTTCAATACTCCGTACCTTCTTGTCAAAAGCTTCAAAGCTCAGCCCCTCTTTGGCCACCTCTTTTTGCAGGATCACCTCTCCTCCATCAAGTTCGGAAGTGACATAATGCACCGATGCACCGCCATGGGTATATGCATCTTTATAACTCTTCTCTATGGCATTCATCCCTTTGTGTCTTGGGAGCAGAGAGGGATGCAGGTTGATACTTTTGACCTGCTCTGTAAAGATAGGGGTCAAGATACGCATAAAGCCTGCAAGTACCGTGAGGTCGGGTGTGTACTTTTGCAGGCATTCCACCACTGCAGAATCAAAGGCTTCTCTGCTCTCATACGTTTTTGAGTCGATGATCTCAAGAGGGATGAATGCTTCTTTGGCTATGTTTATCCCCTCTGCATCGGGATTATTTGTCAAGGCAACAACCACTTCATACCCTTTATGGTGTAAAGTCTTGACAATATACGCGAAGTTGCTTCCTTTACCGCTAAAAAGTACAGCTATTTTTTTACCCTTTGCCATTCAATGCTTTCCTGCCTTGGTCTATCATGCTTATGTTCGTCGAATTGTAGCGTTTTAGCCCTTAACTGTACACTCTAGTTTTCCTATCTCTTCTACCAGGTCCGTAGAGAGCATCGCATATGAAGAGCCCTCATACTGATGTGCAGCGATCACTAAGGCCAAAGAAGCCTGAATGGCTGCATCAATAGCCGTATATCCTTGTGCAAGCAGTGCAACAATGAGACCCGAAAGCACATCTCCGCTCCCTCCTTTACTGAGTTTGGAACATCCCAAAGGGTTGATGTAGAGTCTCTCTTCCTGCATGATCAGGGTATTGGCCCCTTTCAGCAGAAGCGTAATATGCGGATACCTGGCGTTGAACTTTCGCACCATTTCAAAACGTTTGTCTTGTACCTGGGTCACTGTCAACTGTTCCCCTGTCAATGTTTTCCACAGTACGACAAACTCTTTAGGGTGCGGGGTGATAACGATCTCCCTCTCTTTTTGTTCCAAGACAGCCAAGATCTCTGTATTATAGAAACTGTCTGCATCCAAGACGATAGGCAAGTGGCTTTTGACCACATACTTCTGCAAAAATTCACTCTCAAAGTGACACCCCAGCCCCATACCTATGGCCATGGCCGATGCATTGTCAGGCACAACCGTGGTGTGCATCAGATAAGGAGGCGGTGTGATCCTTTCATGGACCACCAGTGTCGTAAGCCCTGCACCAAATGTAGCCGCAGCCATGCCAGAGATGATCCCCGCACCCTCCTTTTCTCCACAAAATACCGCGGCATGTCCGAAGCTGCCTTTATGCGTGGATTGTGCCGTTCTGCTGGGAAGTTTCAGATCAGACTTCTCAAGCAGAAAGGTGTGACTCTCTCCTTCATAGAACAGTGAACTGACGCCAAGATCAACACGTAAGAGTTCACCTACCACATCTTTACAGGCATCCAAAAACAATGCTTCCTTATAGGCTCCCATGGTCAAGGTCACATCTGCATGAAATGCCATAGACATGAGTGTGCCTTTCTCTCCTACACCTGTAGGGATATCACAGGCGATCTTGTGTGCTTTGAGTGCATTGAGCTGATGCAGTAGATGTTCTGTATTCTCATCGATGTTCCGATTGAGGCCTGCACCAAAAAGCGCATCCACCACTATATCTGACTGGCTTACCTCATCGACTGTTTTAAGACCTAAAAGCGTGGCGCGTTCCAACTGCACTTTTGCCATCTCCGAATGCAAGCCAAAAGGGATAAAGAGTTTGATCTTGTAATCTCCATGAAGCTGACGTCCCAATGCAATACCGTCTGCGCCATTGTTCCCGGTGCCTGCTACGATCAATACAGAGGCACCCTTGGGGAAATATTCACGGATATAGTCAGCCATACCTGCAGCTGCGTGCTCCATAAGTATGTCTTCATTCAGCCCATAGCTTTCATAACATCTTTTATCCAAGGCATAACAATTTTCAAATACTTTTTGCATCCTGACTCCTTCGATTACTTATATTTTCCCATTTTATCACAAATTAATACTAACTCGATATAATCCCATTCATAATTTATCTATTTTGGTTCAGAACCAAAAAATCTTGATAAGGAAGGGGGTGCTTTTCGATGCCAGGAATTATACTATCACAACGTGACTCTTTTGATGATGCTTACAGAAAATTCAAAAGACAATGCGACAGAAACCTTATCGTGACAGAAGCTAGAGCTAGACAATATCACGAAACTGAGACTGAAAAGAGAAAAAAAGAGAAGATTGCAACACGCAAGAAAATCCTTAAAAAACTCTTCATGCTTAGAAGATACGAGTCAAGACTGTAATTTTTACAGCAGCAGGGCCTTTGCCCTGCGACTCATCTCACTTTTTTACTTAAACCACACAAATTTTCCGTTAACTCATTACACATTATTTAACTTTTCGCTAGAATAATCTCATATTTTTTCGAAGGTTTTCTTATGACATTTACGACCACATTACAAAAAGACGCTATTAAAATCATGCTCCTGGGTTCAGGTGAACTGGGTAAAGAAGTGGCTATTGAAGCACAACGACTTGGTATAGAAGTTATCGCAGTAGATAAATATGAGAATGCCCCTGCGCACCTTGTTGCCAACCGCTCTTATGCCATAGATATGCAGGACAAAGAAACCGTACTCGCACTGATAGAAAAAGAGCAGCCGAGTTTTATCCTGCCTGAGGTTGAAGCGATCAGCATCGCAGCGCTCTTTGAAGCAGAAGCCAGAGGTTTTCATGTGATCCCAAATGCCGAAGCGGTCAATAAAACAATGAACCGTAAGAACATCCGTGTGTTTGCAGCCGAAGAGCTGGGACTGAAAACAAGTAACTATGAGTTCGTCACGACACTCGATGGGCTCAAAGCAGCAGGTGAACGTATAGGTTTCCCTTGTGTCATCAAACCGGTGATGAGTTCCTCAGGTCATGGACAGAGCATTGCAAGAACCCCGGATGATATAGAAAGATCCTGGGAGATGGCAAAAGAAGCACGGGGAGATGCCTCTGAACTGATCGTAGAAGAGTTCGTACCTTTTGACTATGAGATCACGCTTTTGACCGTACGTAACGAAACAGGTACCACCTTCTGTGAACCCATAGGACACGTCCAAAAGGATGGAGATTTCATCCTCTCATGGCAGCCGATGCAAATGACTCCGGCATCACTTCAAAAAGCGCAAGAGATCGCAAAAGCAGTGACTGACGGCCTGGGTGGTCGCGGTATCTTCGGCGTGGAATTCTTCGTGAAAGATGATGAAGTCTACTTCTCCGAACTCAGTCCGCGTCCTCATGATACAGGCATGGTCACACTCGTGACACAAAGCCAAAGTGAATTTGCACTGCATGTAAGAGCAGTACTTGGACTCCCTCTTGACTTTACCTTCTACGGTTCTGGTGCCTGTGGTGCCTACAAAGCCAAACATGAAAGCCATACTCCTACACTTGAAGTACCGGACACTGCCTTTACCAAAGACAGTTTTGTCAGGGTCTTTGGTAAACCCGAATCACATGTAGGCCGTCGTATGGCAGTCAGTCTCGTACTTGATGAAGTAGAAGAAGCCAAAAGAAGAGCCGCACAGATCGTAGAATCCATTTCAGACAACTAGGGGGAGCACTGATGCATTTTTTTGCCAGGGTGTTTTTACCCTTTTTACTCTTTGTCTACATTGCTATTGAAACCTATCTAAGGTTACAACATACCTCTCTTTGCGGAGAAGTCGGTTGTGCACTGGCAGGAGAACTCCTTAGATTTGACCATGTCTATCTCAATTATTTTGGTTTGGCCGGCGTATTCTCTTTGATCATTGCCGGCTACCTTTCACGCAAAATCCGTTTTTTTGACACACTCTTTTTCATAATGCTTTATGCGGGTATAGCCTTTGAAGCAACCATCATTGGCTACCAGTTCATAGCCAACCCTGAACCCTGTCTCTTTTGCCTCAGTGTCTTCTCCTCTCTGCTTCTCATTGCACTCTTCAGTCAAATAAGGCATTTTGCTGTTGTTCTGGCTACCGTGCTTTTCATTTTTTTAGGTTTGAATACACTGACCATTCCCAAAAATAGATCTTTTGTGACCACACCCGGTCTCTACCTCATACAGTCAGAGACATGCAGCCATTGTAAAAGAGTCAAAGCGTATTTTTCTGAACATGATATAGCCTATACCCCTATCGCTTCAAAAGAGATCAATGCCAGAGGATTTTTAAAATTTGTGGATATCGGTACTATACCTGTGCTCATTATCAAAGAGGCCTCAAGCATGACCATTTTAAAGGGTGATAGAAAGATCATTGCATATTTTGATGCACAGCATAAAGCAGAGATGGTTAAAGACGCGACAGAATCTACACCGGTACAAAGCAGTACACTGGAACTCTCTTCTGATTTCCTGGGGGCAGGAGGGGATGCAGGTTGTGCCCTGACCATCACAGAAACACCCTCCTGTGCAGACACGAATGCTACACCCATACCTCAACACCAAGGCAATAGATGAATATCGTATTACTAGACGCTAAAACACTGGGTGGTGACCTGGACATCACTGCACTTAAGTCTTTTGGCGCACTGACCGTGTACCAGACCACTTCCAAAGAAGAGACACTTGAACGCATCCAAAATGCAGATATCATTATCACCAATAAAGTGGTCATCACTGCAGATATGATGGAAGCAACCCCTTCAGTGAAACTCATCTGCATCGCTGCCACAGGCATGAACAATGTAGACCTGGAGGCTGCCGGATCAAAAGGGATAGAGGTCAAGAATGTTTCGGGATACTCAACCAAGAGTGTGGTACAGCATACGTTTGCCATGGGGCTTTATCTCCTTGAAAAAATGGCATATTATGATACCGTGGTAAAAGATGGATCATGGAGTGCATCAGGGCTTTTTACCGATGTCAGTCAACCCTTTTATGAGATCTCAGGGAAAAAATGGGGGATTATCGGGTTTGGAACCATAGGCCAGGAGGTTGCCAAGGTCGCCACAGCATTCGGGGCAGAGGTCTCTTACCACTCCACAAGCGGGAAGAATCTTCATCATGCCTACCCGCATCAAAGTTTAGAATCTCTGCTCAAATCATGTGATATCATCTCTATTCATGCACCGCTCAATGAGGATACCTATAACCTCATCAATAAAAACAACCTTCCTTTTATCAAAGAGGGAGCGATCCTTCTCAACCTCGGACGGGGAGGCATCATCAATGAAACAGACCTGGCCTTGGAGCTTGACAGACGAACCTTGTATGCCGGACTGGACGTGCTTGAACAAGAGCCGCTCATACTCAACAACAGACTCAATGAAATCAAACACAAAGAGAGGCTCCTGATCACACCGCATATGGCGTGGGCAAGTATCGAAGCGAGAAAAAAGCTTCTTGAAGGTATTGTAGAAAATATTCAACTATTTATGGAGCGCATATGATAGATGTACTGATCATCGGTTCTGGCGGTGCCGGACTCACAGCGGCACTTGCAGCAAAACATGCCGGGGCTTCGGTCGCTGTAGCGGGGAAAGCCTATCCTACCAATTCACAGACCTCTATGGCTCAAGGTGGTATGAACGCTGCCCTTGGCAATGTCGGTGAGGATGATATCGATTCACACATTGCAGATACCGTCAAGTCGGCAAAGGGACTTTGTGATGAAGCAATGGTCAGATATATGTGTGAAAATGCGCCCGGGACCATCGCATGGCTAGAGCGTTTGGGTGTACCTTTTTCAAGACTTGACAACGGAAAATCCGGTACCCAAACCATCGCCCAGCGTCAAATGGGTGGAGCCTCGGCAAAACGTGCCTGTTATGCCCAGGACTACACCGGACTCAAGATACTCCATACCCTTTATGACACCTGTTTAAAAGAAGAGATCGACTTTTTGGATGAACACTATCTACTCAATCTCGTTACCAATGAAGGAACTGTCAAAGGTGCCACCTTTTTGGATATACGTACAGGTGAGGTGAAACAGATCAGCGCAAGATCTGTGATCATCGCCACAGGCGGATATGGCGCACTCTATCATGGATTTACGACCAATGCCTACGGTTCTACCGGAGATGGTGTAGCAGCCGTACTGCGTGCAGGCGGGGCAGTCTCTGACATGGAATTCATCCAATTCCACCCTACAGCGCTCAAACACTCCTCCATTCTGGTCTCTGAATCTGCCAGAGGAGAAGGCGGCTATCTGGTCAATGAGAAGGGTGAGCGTTTTGTGGATGAACTCAAACCGCGTGATGAAGTGGCCCGTGCCATCTTCAGTCAGATCCAAGAGGGGCAGCGTGTCTTTTTGGATGTACGTCATTTGGGAGAGGAGAAGCTCATGGAACTGCTTCCGCAGGAGGTGGAACTCTGTAAATTGCATGAACATGTGGACCCTGCAAAAGAGCTTATCCCCATCCAACCCGTTGCCCACTACACGATGGGTGGGATAGAGGTAGATCAGGCGTTGGAGGTCCAGGGGATCAAGGGATGCTTTGCCGTGGGTGAATGCTCCAATGTAAAAGTACATGGTGCCAACCGCCTTGGCGGGAACTCCCTGCTTGAGATCACAGCGTTTGGAAAACTGGCAGGAGAACATGCCTATCAATATGCGCTTGATGCAAGTTCACAACCTGTTGATGACACACAACAACAAAAAGATGCAGAAGCGATTGAAGCACTCTATACACAAAAAGCGGGTGTCAACTTTTACCCTTACAGAGAGAAGCTGGGGAACCTTTTTTATAACAAGGTTGGTATCGTCAGGGACAATGCGCATCTCCATGACGCACTGAACGAAGTGTCCGCTATGCAAGAGATGCAAAAAGAGATGGGGATTTCCGATAAAAGCCG
Source organism: Sulfurovum sp. TSL1 (assembly GCF_019972135.1). Taxonomy (NCBI): domain Bacteria; kingdom Pseudomonadati; phylum Campylobacterota; class Epsilonproteobacteria; order Campylobacterales; family Sulfurovaceae; genus Sulfurovum; species Sulfurovum sp. TSL1. The sequence continues at coordinate 46,927 of NZ_BPFI01000003.1, forward strand.
CTCGAACAACCAGAACCTCATAGACTTTTTGGAGTTTCAAAATGCCCTGATTTTAGCCCCTATGATCATCACTTCGGCCATTGCCAGAGATGAAAGCCGTGGGGCTCACTACAAGGTCGGGTTTGAACAGGAAGATGAAGCACTGAAAAAACATACTGTCATCCAGTGGAAAAAGGAAACAACATGCAAATAAAGATCCTTCGCTCTGAAACCAATACCCACCAATCCTATACACTGCCTGCAGGTGAGATCCCTCTTTTGAATGCCTTGAGCTATATCAAAGAGACACAAGATGCCACACTGACCTTTTCTGCAGGATGCCGTGCTTCGGTCTGCGGTACGTGCGCCGTACGTGTGAACGGTAGAGAGGAACTTGCCTGTGCCTACAAAGTAAAACCCGGAGATATCATAGAACCGCTACAGTACCATCCCGTACTGCGTGACCTCAAAGTAGACAAACACAGAGCCAAGGAGACCCTCCTAAAAAGTACTGCATGGCTGCACACTTCACAGGAAGCTTCACTCACACATCGTGATGAAAAACTTTCTGAAAGACAAACCGACTGTATACTCTGCGACTCCTGCTACTCTGCCTGCCCTGTCTATGCAGTCAACCCTGACTTTCTCGGACCTTTCGCACTGACGCGCGCGTATCGTTACACTACGGACAAACGTGAAAGCAATGCAAAAAACATTATAGATAATGTTCAGAGTAATGGGGTATGGGATTGTATCTTATGTGGAGAGTGTACGGCTGTGTGTCCTAAGAGCATAGACCCAAAAATGGACATTACGATGTTAAGAGGACTCTCTGTACAGGAGGGATATCAGGATCCCTCTTTTACCACACAGAGTTTTGGCACGCCGGATTTTGGCGGCGGAGGATTTGGGTTCGACCCCAATGCAGGATTTTAGAGGTCTCTAGGATCCACGATCTTCCCTGCTATGGCTGAAGCTGCAGCTACCGCTGAGTTCGCCAAGTAGATCTCTGAGGTTCTTGCACCCATACGGCCTACGAAGTTACGGTTGGTGGTAGCCACACAACGCTCACCGTCTCCGAGTATTCCCATATATCCACCCAAACATGCACCACAAGTAGGGTTAGAGACCACGGCACCTGCTTCGATAAGGATATCCATCAAACCTTCATGCTGTGCCTGAAGAAGTATCTTCTGTGTAGCTGGCGTTACGATCATACGTGTATGGCGTGCCACCCTTTTGCCTTTCATGATCTCCGCTGCGATACGAAGATCCTCGATACGTCCGTTCGTACAAGATCCTATCATCACCTGGTCTACCTTTAAGTCATCCGCAACCGCTTGCTCAATAGGCTTACCGTTTGACGGCAGGAAAGGATAAGCGACCACCGGTGAAAGTGCTCCAGTATCTATCGTGATCACTTGACAATACTCGGCATCTGCATCAGAAACATGGATCTTGGGTTCGGCTCTTAAACCACCATTGATCTCTTTTCTCTCTTCAAGGTACGCCAAAGTGATATCATCCACGGCAAAGATACCATTTTTAGCCCCCGCTTCGATCACCATATTCGCGATAGAAAACCTGTCTGCCATACCAAGGTGCTGGATCGCTTCACCTGTAAATTCGATGGCTTTATACAAAGCACCGTCCACACCTATCTGTCGGATCAGTTCCAGGATGATATCTTTCCCGTAAATGTGTTCACCCGGTATACCTGTCAACTCCACTTTGATCGTCTCAGGTACCTTGAACCAGTTACCGCCCGTGATCATCCCGAATGAAAGGTCTGTACTTCCCATACCTGTTGAAAATGCACCCAGGGCACCATGGGTACAGGTGTGGCTGTCTGCGCCGATGATCACATCACCAGGAACAACCAACCCTTTTTCCGGAAGCAGTGCATGTTCGATACCCATATCTTTTTCATCGAAAAAGTATTTCAAATCATGTTTATAGGCAAAATCTCTGGAAATTTTTGCCTGGTTCGCTGAAGCAATATCTTTTGCCGGAATATAGTGATCCATTACGATACAAAAATTGTCCGGTCTTGCCAATTTTTCCGCACCTGACTCTTCAAATGCTCTAATGGAGATAGGTGTGGTAATGTCATTTCCGATGATCATATCGATATCTACTCTAACGATCTCTCCTGCATGCACTTCACGCCCTGCATGCTCCGAGAAGATCTTTTCTGTCATAGTTTGTCCCATAGGTTGTCCTTTTATTCTAGAACGTTTTTTGAACACAGTCCAAAAAACCATGCTGCCGCCATGGCAACTTACTTGATCGTTCTAATTATGATAATATTACGCGAATTATAGCGAAAAAAAATTATGCTAGAATTTCACTACAATTATGAAGAAAGACCCACATGAAATTATACGAACTCAAAGCCATCGCCGAACGTCTGAATGACTTCTCTTTTATCAGTCGGGCCAGACGTGTTGAGGACAATACGATAGAGTTGGTATTTGACAAATATGACAGCTACTTTTTCAATATGACCAGAGGGCACAGTTTCATCTACAAAGCCCCGTCACAAAGGCCGATCCAAGGCTATAATGCACCTTTTGACACCCTGCTTCATACCCTTCTCTCCGCCAGCAGGATACTCTCCGTGGAGGTACCGAACGAAGACCGGATCCTGCGTTTGACACTCGCGCCCAAAAGTTCCTATAAGGACAAGATCATCTATCTGCAGTTGGAATTTACAGGTAAAAATACCAATGCGATCCTCATCGATGACAATGAAGTCGTTATCGAGGCGCTGAGACATATTGATGCGGACAGCTCTTTCCGTGTCATCCGTCCAGGTATGGAGCTTCTTGCCATACCCCCTTTCAGACGCACAGAAGAGAGCAAAAAGATACCCGATGTTGATACGTATCTTGAAGAGCAATATCGTCAGGTACATGCGAAAAAACTTTCCGAGTTAAAAAAACAGAAACTCTCACTGACCGATAAAAAGATCCAAAAACTGAACCAGGTTTTAGAGAAACTTCCCGATGAAGCGCAATTGAATGATGAAGCGCAGATGTACAAAGCGTATGCCAACCTCATCTTGGCCAATCTCTATCAGATAAAGCCCTATGACACAAAGCTTCAGACCTATGATTTTGAAGGCAATGAAATTACCATAAAGTTGCCTAAAGATACGAAGGTCAACCGTATGAGTGATCACTTTTTCAAGCTCTCCAAACGTGCTAAGAACAAGGCCAAGAATGTGCATATAGAAAAAGAGAACCTGCAAAGCAAAAAAACGTTCTATGAGAATATCTACTATGCGATCGAACAGGCAAAAGACCCGTATGAACTTGAACTTCTTGTACCCAAACGGGGAAAGTCCAAACGTAAGAAAGAGCGTCTGAAAGAGGGAGAACTCTTCTGGATAGAAGACTATAAAGTTCTGGTAGGACGTAACAGTCATGAAAATCAAAAACTCCTGGAAATGGCAAAAGCCAACGACCTTTGGATGCATATACGTGATGTACCGTCAAGCCATGTCATCATCAGGACCGATAAACAAAATCTGCCCGATTCCGTACTCAAAGCTGCCGCAAAGCTCTGTGTAGATTTTTCTGTCAAAAATCCCGGGGATTATGAGGTCGATTACACCAAACGTAAATTTGTCAAAGTCCAAGAAGGGTCCAATGTACTTTACAACAAATACGACACGATCTCTGTCACAAAAGAAGGCGTTGAGATCAGAGTCTAGTACCTTCTAACCCAAAGCGTGCTATAATATTCTTCATTTAAAAAACGAGGGTATCGCCATGACAAAAATATTTACAGATTATCAAGAACGATGGCTTACGGGTATTGGACTATTGGCAGTTGTTGGATTGATCGGTTGGATAGATAGCTTTTTTATTATGTGGGCTTTTTTAGGTCTTATCTATATGTTCGCCTTTTATGAAGCGATGAAACTTTTCAAACTTACCGGTCCCTCTATGTATGTATGGGCTTCTCTTTTATGGCTGGTTGCCTATTTTTACCCTAATCCGGATGACCTGTTCTTCTTCATGGCCGTCATATTTGCTTCTTCTCTTGCCTATTTTCATAATTTTGACAAAAGGCTGCTCCTTCCTTTCCTTTACCCGGTGAGCGGCATACTCTTCTTCCTGATCCTCTACCAGGATTTTGGTATCGCGTCTATGTTCTGGCTCCTTGTCACCGTAGCACTTACGGATGTCGGTGCATTTTTTACAGGCAAAACCATAGGCAAAACAAAATTTTCAGATACCTCTCCAAACAAAACACTCGAAGGTGTTTTTGGCGGAATTATCATAGCCACCCTTGCAGGTAGTTTTGCCGGACTTTTTGTCGTAGAATGGAAGATCGCGATCATTGTTACGGTTGTGACTTCCGTAGCCTCAGTATTTGGAGATCTTTTTGAGTCATATCTTAAACGTGAAGCGGGAGTAAAAGACTCCGGAGATCTGCTCCCCGGACATGGCGGTATACTGGACCGAATAGACGGTTACCTCTTTGGTGCAGTCATCATGGTCATCGCACTCAGATCCCTGCTCTAATCTATGTCCAGCATCGTTTTACTCGGTTCTACCGGCTCCATTGGGGTCAATACCCTCATCATCGCAGAACGCTATAACATTGCCATAGAAGCGCTTGCCGCAGGCAACAATATCGACCTGCTGAATGCCCAGATCAAAAAACACCGACCCAGAGTGGTGGCTATCGCCAACGAAGCAGACAAAGCCAAAGTGGATCATCCCCATGTACTCTGCGGGGCACAAGGTATTTTGGATCTGATAGAGATGTCTTATAGCGACACGGTGGTGAATGCGCTCGTAGGCTATGCCGGTCTTGCTCCAACCCTCAAAGCCACCGGTCTTGGCAAACGCGTTGCATTGGCGAACAAAGAGTCTCTGGTGGTTGCAGGAGAATTCATAGATATGTCACTTATCACGCCGATAGACTCTGAGCACTTTGGACTCTGGTACCTCATGAATGAACGGCCTATCTCTAAACTCTATATCACTGCAAGCGGCGGTGCATTTAGAGACTGGGAACTGGACAAAATGAAAGAGGCTACCTTTTCAGATGCCCTCAAACACCCTAACTGGTCCATGGGGAACAAGATCACCATCGATTCAGCCACGATGACCAATAAACTGTTCGAACTGCTAGAAGCAAAATGGCTCTTTGATACCACAAAGGTAGATGCAGTGATAGAAAAGAAGTCGATCATCCATGCACTGGCAGAATTCACAGACGGTTCTACCACAGCACACTTTGCGGGGGTGGACATGAAACTCCCTATTGCCTTTGCACTCAGAGGAGAGGTAGAAGAAGCCATCCTGCCTCCCACAGACCTGCTCAGCATAGGTGCCTTGGAATTCCTGCCGATCGAAACGGAACGTTACCCTATCTGGAGTATCAAAGAACACATCCTGGAGCATGCCCATTTGGGTGTCGTGGTCAATGCAGCCAATGAAGAAGCGATACAGGCATTTCAGGAAGATCAATGCTCTTTCTTTGGTATGAGTGAAATGGTTTTAGATGCCTATAAGAAGTTTGAAGCGGTGAAAGCATCGAACATCGATGACATTATCCAAATAGATCAAGAGGTAAGAGCGTATGTCAAACAACGATAAAGTACTCATCCTGCATGGCTGGGGAGGCAGCGATGCACCGCACTGGCAAGCAGAACTGGCTGCTGCCATCGCCAAAAACTATGGGACAGTCTCTTTCCCTCTGCTTGACAACTGTCACTTTCCCAGCAAGAACAGGTGGATCAAGCAACTCAAAGAGATACTTAAAGATTTTAAACCAGATACTGTTGTGTGTCATTCTTTGGCCAATACACTTTGGTTTTGGCTCTGCCAGGAAGAAGTACCTTATATAAAAAGACTTTTTATGGTCTCTCCACCGAGCCTCACAACTGAAGTTGATACCATCAAAACCTTTTTCCCTTGCCAACTGCCGGAAAAGCTCTATGCCAAAGAGGTACAGATGATCGTTTCGGACAATGACCCGTATATCCAGGTGGGAGAGGCCACAAGTATCGCACAACAGTATGATATCCCCCTCACTGTGATCAAGGATGCGGGCCATATCAATGCTGACAGCGGCTACGGTAAATGGAACCTTATAGAAAAACTTGTATTGGACAGAGCATGATCTTAAGTATTGAATCCAGCTGCGATGACAGCTCCATAGCTATCACTGAAATAGCCACCAAAAAAGTCCTCTATCATAAGAAGATCTCCCAGGAGGCACAACACTCCTGTTACGGAGGTGTGGTCCCTGAACTTGCATCGAGACTACATGCTGTTGCATTGCCTGAGATCCTGAAAGAGACCCAGCCCTACTTTGAAAAGCTCAAAGCCATAGCGGTCACCAACCAACCCGGACTGGGAGTCACGCTGCTTGAGGGTATAGCGATGGCGAAAACCTTAAGTACGCTGCTTGAGATACCGCTTATCCCTGTACATCACCTCAAAGGGCACATCTACTCACTTTTTATCGAAAAAGAACCTATTATGCCCCTGCTTGTACTTCTCATCTCAGGAGGGCATACACAGGTCATCAGGGTTGAAAGTTTTGAGCATATGGAGATCCTTGCTACCAGTATGGATGACTCAGTGGGGGAAAGTTTTGACAAATGTGCCAAAATGATGGGCTTGGGCTACCCCGGAGGACCCCTCATAGAAGCATTGGCTCTTAAAGGAGATGAAAACCGTTTCGATCTGCCTGTACCGTTACGCAACTCTCCCCTTATTTCCTTTTCACTCTCGGGACTGAAAAATGCCGTCAGACTTCAAGTAGAAGCACTTGGCGGCAGTGAAGGTATGAGCGAACAGGATAAGGCAGATCTCTCTGCATCCTTTCAAAAAGCGGTCAAGCTTCACCTGCTTCAAAAAAGCAAAAAGATCTTTGCCAAAGAGAAGATCAGAGACTTCGCCATTGTCGGCGGAGCCTCCGCAAATAAATACCTGCGGAATGCCTATCAAGACCTGTGTGATGAATTCGGGAAAACGATGCATGTGGCACCCCTTGAATATTGTGCAGACAATGCGGCCATGATAGGAAGATATGCACTTGAAGCCTATCAAAGAAATCTCTTCATTGATCCCAATGAGATAGATATTGTAAGCAACAAAAAACAACAAAACGGGATGCTTCTTTGATTGTCACTGTAATCCCCGTTTGATAACGAAATATCTAAGCTAGTTTTAGCTAAAATATATATACTTATACCCCCACAAAATGGAGTCTTAACATGTCAGAATATGGTGCTAGTAATATTAAAGTTCTTAAAGGACTAGAAGCGGTAAGAAAAAGACCTGGTATGTACATTGGTGATACATCGACAAAAGGTCTTCATCACCTTGTATACGAAGTCGTAGATAACTCTATCGATGAAGCGATGGCAGGGTTCTGTGATACGATCAAGGTCACACTTACTAAAGAGGGTTCCGCCATCATTGAAGATAATGGCCGTGGTATCCCTGTCAAAGAGCACCCAACCGAAAAAATATCAGCAGCAACAGTCGTACTGACCGTCCTACATGCCGGTGGTAAATTCGATAAAGATACCTACAAGGTTTCAGGTGGACTTCATGGTGTGGGTGTCTCTGTTGTAAATGCCCTTTCCAAAGACTTAAGCCTTACCATCTTTAAAGACGGTGAGATCCATGAGCAGTCATTTAAAGCAGGTATCCCGCAGGAGGTACTGAAAGCAACAGGCACAACAAGAAAACATGGTACTAAAGTAGAGTTCTGGCCGGATGAGACCATCTTTCAAGACAGTGTCACTTTCCAAAAAGAGATCTTGATGAAAAGATTCAAAGAACTCTGTTACCTGAATCCAAAGATCACTATCGAATTTAAAGATGACCGTGATGGTACGAAAGAAATGTATCATTTTGAAGGTGGTATCAAGCAATTCGTTGAAGATATGAATACAAAGACACCTCTTTCAACGGCACAGTTCTTCCAAGGTAAAATGGATGATATCGAAATCGATATCGCACTCATGTATTGTGATTCAGACTCAGAAAAATCACTCTCTTTTGTCAACAACATTAAAACAGCGGAGGGCGGTACCCACGAGGCAGGTTTTAGAGCGGGTCTTACACGTTCTATGGCAACATATATCGCTAAAAATGCCAATGCAAAAGAAAAAGGGACCAAAATCACAGGTGATGACTGTAAAGAAGGTCTGATATCCATCGTTTCTGTACGTGTCCCTGAACCACAATTCGAAGGACAGACCAAAGGGAAACTGGGATCTTCTTATGTACGTCCTTTGGTACAGAAATTCTTCTCTGAACACTTTAACAAATACCTTGAAGAGACCCCTTTGGAAGCAAAAGAGATCATGGGACAGATACTTCTTGCCGCGAGAGGTAGAGATGCAGCGAAACGTGCAAAAGACTTGGTAAAACGTAAAGACTCTATGAGCGTGGGAACACTCCCGGGTAAACTTGCAGACTGCCAAAGCAAAGACCCTGAGATCTCTGAGATCTACCTGGTGGAAGGGGATTCTGCCGGTGGTTCTGCCAAGCAGGGGCGTGACAGGGTTTTCCAGGCGATCCTGCCGCTCAAAGGTAAGATCCTTAACGTAGAGAAAGCACGTTTGGAAAAGATCCTCAAATCTGACGAGATCAAAAATATGATCACGGCACTGGGTTGCGGTATCGGTGACGAGTTTGATGAAGAGAAATTAAGATACCACAAGATCATTATCATGACCGATGCCGACGTGGATGGTTCTCACATTCAGACACTGCTTATGACCTTCTTCTTTAGATTCCTGAAACCGATCATTGAAAAAGGGTATCTCTATCTTGCACAGCCACCGCTTTACCGTTACAAAAAAGGTAAAAATGAAGTCTACCTGAAAGATGAAAAAGCGCTCAATGATTATCTGATAGAGAACGGTATCTCTGCGATTGAAAGCAGTACTATGGGGCAAGCAGACCTTGTGGACCTCTTTAAACTGGTAGCATACTACCGCATGACACTCAAAGAGATAGAAAAACGTTTTGCATTGCCTGAAGTACTTCGTTATATGATCGAAAACCCTGATGTGATAGGCACAAATAACCAAGAACTTGCAAAAACAATAGAAGCCTACATTGGTAAACTGGGTTATAACATCCTCAACAAAACCATCACTGAAGATACGATCCATCTCTTTGTACAAACCAATGATGGACTCGAAGAACTCATCGTGGATGAGCTACTCTTTACAAACCCTCATTATAATGAAGCGATACATATACACCAAAAGATCAATGACCACATTACCGATGAATTTAAAGACCAGGACCTTCTTACGCTCTTTACCGAGGTTGAAAGTTCAGCAAAAAAAGGTGCCTATATCCAGCGCTATAAAGGTTTGGGGGAAATGAACCCCGAACAACTTTGGGAAACAACCATGACGCCGGAGAACAGAAGACTGTTACAGGTGACCATAGAGGACGATGAGAGTGCCAGTGATACCTTCACACTCTTCATGGGAGATGAAGTAGAACCTAGAAGAAACTACATTGAAAGCCATGCCAAAGATGTAAAACACTTGGATGTTTAATGCTCTACTCACAAAAAGAAGAAAGAGGACGACGTTTTATACTGGCGCTTAGAGCCGGTATGCCCATACTCATTCTTGTTTTTCTTGTTTTTTACACAACACTGGATCATGAAAATACGATCAACATTGGGCTGAAAGATGGGGTACTGCTTGCTGCCATCACTTTTATTGCCATCTACTACATTTATTTTTTAATGAATCTCAGTGTGCAGGAAACGTTCCTCGACCAAACCACACAGGGGTTCAATAAAAAAACATTTGTCAAAAAACTTCAAGCGTATAAACCAAAATCTCTGGCATGCCTAAGTATTGAAAACCTTCCTTTGTTAAGTGAAAATTACAGCAGCGACCAAATAGATAATCTTCTTTATACCGTATCCAGGAAATTGAACCTCATATTCAAACAAAACGGTTTAGAAAAGGTACTGATAGGCCGGGGACGCGGTTCAGAATTTTTGATCGCACTGAATGACAACTATACCCATATAGAAACGATCTTGGAAACGCTGATACAAGAGAACGGCAGTATCAACGATATTGACGTGGAGTTTAAATTTGCGATTATCACGAATCCCCATGGAGACTTTACGAAAGCCATACTGCAACTTCGGGATATCCTCGCAAGCCAATCTGAAGAGGACAGTCAAGAGAAAGATAACCCTAAGACAAAAGATGCCCAGGAACTTTCGGGTATAGAAAAAGAGGTGATTGCTACGATCCAAAAGAAAAAATTACTTTTATCGTTCAGGCCTCTCATGAACACATCCAGCCATAAGATCGATACCTACGAAATCTCGGTCAAGCTGAAGTCAGAAACCCATAAGGACATCCTGCCGCGTGTATTTCTACCTATTATTAACCGCTTGGGTCTGGGAAGAGAGTATGACTTCACATTGATCACACATGTCATAGACCTCTTGCCCCTTGTGGATGAGACGATCTCCTTTACCTTTAATCTCTCACCTTTTTCACTCAGAGACCACTCTTTTCAGGCAAAACTCTTTGCCTACCTAGAGGCAAAAAAGGTCGACCCGTCTCGTCTCATTATCCAGCTCTATGAACGTAAAACACACCATGACCTTAGCGGATACCTTAAAACCCTCAAGAATTTTAGATCCCTTGGGATACGTATCTGCATCGATAATTTTGGTTCCTCCAATGCTTCCATGGAATATATGAAGCATTTTAAATTTGACATGATACAGTTTGATAGGAGTTATGTGACAAACTTGGAAGATGAAACCACGTATGCTATGCTACACTCTTTAATCAATATGGCAAAAGAGTTACACGTACAGACGGTGGCCAAGTGGGTCGACAATGAAACCCAGGAGAACAAACTCAAAACGCTGGGTATTGACTACATACAGGGATTTGGGGTAAGCAAATCCATCAATGAAGAAACATTAATCAATAGATACAACTAAAGGAAAAACAATGAAATACGGTGAAAAAGAGATACTGGAATTTGATATTCACAGTGAAGAGAATTACTGGCCTAATGAGCATCAAAAAAATTATACGATCAATATTGAACTGCCTGAGTTCATGTGTATGTGCCCCCGCTCAGGATATCCTGATTTTGCTACGATCAAACTCAGCTATCAACCAGATCAGAAGGTGATAGAGCTGAAAGCACTCAAACTCTACATCAATTCATTTATGAGAAGATATATCTCTCATGAAAACTCTGCCAATGAGATCTATGATACTCTTTACAGCAAGCTGAAGCCTAAATCTATGAAACTTATCGCAGACTTTAACCCCAGAGGGAATGTGCATACCGTCATAGAGATAGACAGTACAAAAAACTAAAACATTACAATTTGACATACATTTAAATTCTCTTCAAAAAATCTATTATGATACGCTTATATGAACAGTAAGGACACCCATGATAGATTTTCATGAAGTGATGCAAAGAGTCAAACAGATCCTCTCTGCACAGACCAAGAAAGAAAAAATACTAGACCGAGATATAGCTGACTCTCTGAAACTCGATCCCCAATACTTTGCGGTCATCAAAAGACGCAAAAAGATCCCCTATGAATCACTGGCCCATTTCTGTGAGAAGCATAAGATCAGTCTGAATTGGATACTACTGGCACAAAAACCTCAGTATTTGACCTAAAGGGTATTTATAGCTATAATAAAAAGCGTTATAAAATCTTATTAAAGGGACATCATGAGTAAATTAGATGAAAAAATTGAACACTATGTGGCTGTTTCCAAAGAATTAGGTTTAGGTCTCCCAGAAGACCTCATTGCCAAAGTTACGGCTGGATTAGGGCCATCTATCTATCAACAGGATGCGGAAACGGTATCCTGTTCGGACCGCGCAGAACTTGACACCGTCAAAAAGAATTTTTTAGGGAATAAATTAGGGGTTGATGCAGATGATGTCACATTAGATGCTGCGATCACAAAAGTATGTGAAGCGATGGGCACATCGAACAGACATAAATACAGAGCGCTCTTCTATGCACTCCTTACCAAAGAGTTTGGCAAAGAATCTCTCTATGATTAAGTACTAAAAGAAGTTTTATATCTTGATGAACAAGATATATCTCTTCTGCGCATCATTTTTACCAAATCCAACGATCTCCATATCTTTATATTGGGCATTAACATCCATTTTAAGCTCAAATAGCATTGCCTCCATATCCAGTATCAAGATCGAGGGGATAAGCTCTCCTATCGTCAATTTCTTATCACTGCCGTCTATCTTGAATCTCAGTTGTCTTTTTTCTCTCTCTAGATCCACAGTGTTTAAAGGTGCTTCTCCCGCATAGATAAGTTTTTCACTATCGCGCGCATCTGTTTTAAGCAGGCCGGCCATCACCTCATAGGTTTCATGGTTACCTATCTGCTCTCTTACATCTTCTATAAGGTCAATAATTACTCTCATGGATATCCTTTAAATACTATGCTATGCCAATGCAAAAGATTAAAATAGAATAATATTTAGATAAAGTTTAAATTTGGTGTTAATTTGCTGTAGATTCGATTGAATGGATTTTGTGTAGTGAGGGAGCTTACAGATAGTAAGTGACCGAACGGAGTAAAATCCATTCGGTCAAAGATATCGTAAAGAAACGCTAAATTAGCTGTTTCTTTTTTCGATGATCTCTTTAGCTACGTTAGACGGAACCTCTTCATAGTGATCGAATTCCATAGCATACGTTGCACGACCTTGAGTCATTGAACGTAGGTCTGTTGAGTAACCGAACATTTCAGAAAGTGGCACGAAGGCATTCACGATCTTGTTACCAGCTCTGTCATCCATACCCGATACTTGACCACGTCTTTTAGCAACATCCCCGATAACATCACCCATATAGTCTTCAGGTACTTCAACTTCAACTTTCATCAATGGCTCAAGGATGACTGGATTCGCTACTTTACAACCCTCTCTGAATCCCATAGAACCAGCAAGTTTAAACGCCATTTCAGATGAGTCAACATCATGGTAAGAACCATCATATAGAGTTACTTTTACATCCTCAACAGGGTATCCTGCCTGAATACCTCTTGCCATCGCTTCCTGGATACCTTTGTTAACCGGCTGGATAAATTCTTTTGGAATAGCCCCTCCTTTAACTTCATCAATAAACTCATACCCTGCCCCTGCCTCTTGAGGCTCGATTCTAAGGTAAACATGACCGAACTGCCCACGACCACCAGACTGTTTCGCATACTTGTATTCTTTTTCCACAGATTTTCTAATAGTCTCACGGTATGCAACTTGCGGTGCACCAACTTCCGCTTCAACTTTAAATTCTCTTTTCATTCTGTCTACAAGGATCTCAAGGTGAAGTTCACCCATTCCAGAGATAATTGTTTGACCAGACTCTTCATCCGTATTCACACGGAAAGATGGATCTTCTGCAGCAAGTTTACCAAGTGCAAGTCCCATTTTTTCCTGGTCAGCTTTTGTCTTAGGTTCAACAGCGACAGAGATAACCGGCTCAGGGAAATCCATTCTCTCAAGTACTACTTTATCTTTATCAGAACAAAGTGTATCACCTGTTGTTGTATTCTTAAGTCCAACAACAGCACCGATCTCACCCGCATAGATCTCAGATACTTCTTCACGTTTGATCGCGTGCATTTTCATGATACGACCAATACGCTCTTTTTTCTCTTTTGTAGAGTTGAGTACATAAGAACCTGATTCTAAAGAACCACGGTATACACGGATAAATGTCAATTGACCAACAAATGGGTCTGTCATGATTTTAAACGCAAGTGAAGCAAATGGGCCATTATCAGTTGAATCAACAATGACCTCTTTCTCCTCATCTTCCATCATAGTACCCTTGATCGCAGGTGCTTCAACAGGAGATGGAAGGTAAGCAACAACAGCGTCAAGTAGTGTTTGAACACCTTTGTTTTTAAATGCTGTACCTGGGAGCATTGGTACGACATGCATACCGATCGTTGCAGCTTTGATACCAGCAATGATCTCATCTTGAGTAAGCTCTTCACCCTCCATGTATTTTTCCATAAGCGCTTCATTACCGTCTACTGAAGAGATCTCTTCGATCATCTTTTCACGGTACTCTTCAGCTTGTTCCTGAAGCTCAGGACGAATCTCTTGCTCACTGTATGCAGAACCCATTGCAGCTTCTGCATCCCATACAACTTCTTTCATCTTTACAAGGTCAACAACACCTTCGAAGTTCTCTTCAGCACCGATAGGAAGCTGGATAACCAATGGGTTACCTTTAAGTCTTTCACGGATCTGTCTCTCAACTTCAAGGAAGTCTGCACCTGTTCTGTCCATTTTGTTTACAAACACAAGTGAAGGTACACCATAACGGTTTCTTTGTCTCCATACTGTTTCTGATTGCGGTTGAACCCCGCCAACAGCACAGAATACTGAAACAGCACCGTCAAGTACTCTCATAGAACGTTCAACTTCAATAGTAAAGTCAACGTGACCCGGAGTGTCGATAATGTTGATCTGTTTACCTAGCCACTCACAAGTTGTAGCCGCAGAAGTGATCGTAATACCTCTTTCCTGCTCTTGTTCCATCCAGTCCATAGTCGCAGCACCATCATGTACTTCACCAATCTTGTGTTCAACACCTGTATAGAAAAGAATTCTTTCCGTTGTTGTCGTTTTTCCTGCATCAATGTGAGCAGCAATACCGATGTTTCTTACGTCTTCAAGTTTGTGCGTTCTTGCCATAACTTAGTTCCTTACCATCTGTAGTGAGCAAACGCTTTGTTCGCTTCAGCCATTCTATACGTATCTTCTTTCTTCTTGAAAGCAGAACCTTTTTCAGTTGCAGCGTCCATAAGTTCATTACTTAAACGCTCCATCATTGTTCTTTCATTTCTTTTTCTAGCTGCATCAACGATCCATCTGATTCCCAGTGATTGTTGTCTTACAGGTCTAACTTCGATAGGCACTTGGTACGTTGCACCACCTACTCTTCTAGATTTTACTTCCATGACAGGTTTCACGTTATCCATCGCTTTGTTGAATACGTCAATACCTTTTTCTCCAGATTTTGATTCAATTCTCTCTAACGCAGCATACATTACTTTTTGCGCTGTGCTTTTCTTACCATCAAGCATTACTGCATTGATGAACTTTGTTAATACTTTAGAACCGTGTACTGGATCTGGCAATACCGGTCTAACGGGAGCTTTTCTTCTTCTCATTATGTTTCCTTCTTCAATCTTATATGGTTGATTTACTCAAGTCTTGTCCCCTAAGGATAAATGACAACACCTGTTTCAAGTCTATTTCTAGACTAAACTTTACCTTTAATACGTTTAAATAATCTAGGATTATTTAGGTCTTTTAGTACCGTATTTAGATCTTGCAACTGTTCTTCCAGTTACACCTGAAGCATCTAGTGCACCACGTACAATGTGATACTTAACACCAGGTAAATCTTTAATTCTTCCGCCTCTTACAAGTACGATAGAGTGTTCTTGAAGGTTGTGACCTTCACCACCGATGTATGAGATCACTTCAAAACCGCTTGTCAATCTTACTTTAGCAACTTTTCTAAGTGCTGAGTTAGGTTTCTTTGGTGTTGTAGTATATACTCTAGTACATACGCCTCTTCTCTGAGGACATTTTACGAGTGCAGGTGATTTTGATTTTTTCACTTGCTTTTTACGTTCTTTACGAATCAATTGATTAATTGTAGGCAAATCGTTTCCTTTCTGGTTAGTTTGAATTGAGATCATATCTCTTGAATCTGGGTTCTTACACCACATCAAAGCACTCACTGCAAATGCTTTGATCTAGCTGTCCGCACAGATTTTTGGAGGCATATTATACTGAAATATTCTTTAGAAATTCTTATATAAAAAGAAATAGAGGAAGAAGAAAGTGTTACTGCTTCTAGTCTAAACTAGAAACAGTATGGAAAATTACTTTGCAGCAGAAAACTTGATGTCATTGTTATCTATCATCCCCGTACCCACTGGGATAAGACGTCCGATAACAACGTTTTCTTTAAGATCTTCAAGTGTATCGACTGTTCCTGCGATCGATGCAGATGTCAATACCTTTGTTGTATCCTGGAATGATGCAGCAGAGATAATACTGTCTGCCCCAACCGCTGAACGGGTAATACCTACAAGCATCGGCTCGGCGATAGAAGGTTCTCCTCCAAGTGCGATCACCCTTTCGTTCTCTTCTTGGAACTTACGACGAGATACGATATCTCCTGCGATAAACTTAGAGTCACCGCTCTCAACCACTTTCACTTGTCTCATCATCTGAGAAGTCACGATCTCGATGTGTTTGTCTGAGATGTTAACCCCTTGTCTACGGTAGACCATCTGTACCTCAGATACAATATACTCGTAGAGTGCTTTTTCACCAAGTGCTGCAAGGATATCATGACTTGAGACAGTACCGTCGGTCAATTTTTCACCGGCATGTACATACTCACCAGTGTGTACCAGCGATACTTTGTTCTTGTCGACGAACTGTTCAGTGACCTGACCGTTATCACCCGTAATGATCAGTCTCTCTTTACCACGTAATGGTTTACCGAAACTGACCACACCATCGATCTGCGCGATCAATGCGATATCTTTAGGACGTCTGGCTTCAAAGAGTTCAGAAACTCTCGGAAGACCCCCGGTAATATCTTTTGACTTGATCGCCGCTTTTGGTGTTTTTGCCAAGATATCCGCGATACTAACGTCATCTCCGTCTTTTACAAAGAGGATCGTTTTCGCATCAAGCTGATAACGGATCAACTCACCGCTTTCAGTTGCCAATACGATAGCCGGTTTATAAGCAGCAGGGATATACTCATTGAGTTCCAGTCTTGTATCACCCGTCACTTCGTCAAACTGCTCAACCACGGTCACACCCGGAATGATATCTTCAAACTTCAGTTTCCCTTGCTGTTCAGCAATAATTGGCTCTGAGTATGGGTCCCATTCAGCGATCACTACCTGCGTAGATGTTTCAGGTGCAGAAAGAAGATCACCTCTTTGTACCATCGCATCATTGTCCACTTTTACTACAGACCCTCTTGAGATATAGTGTCTTGCTGCTTCTCTGTTGTTTTCATCAACAACCACAGCAAAGAGACCTTTTTCTACTACTTTTGTACCCTCTGTGATACCTGTATGTGCCTCAAGATAGTCCCCTTTAAGCAAGAAGAACTTCACCGTACCTTTTGACTCAGAAACCACATTTTGTGTCACCGGCGCACCATCTTCTACTTTAAGTTCAGAAGCGAATGGCACACGGCTTGGTACAGACCACCCCTCGTTGATCACTTCAACAATAGAGTCACCCTCTTTTACTTTATCACCGTCCTGAAGCGGTAAGAAAAGTTTTCCTTCTACTTTACCTGCAACACCTGCAAGTTCGTTTGACTTCGCCACATCCGATTTTCTAAGGTTGTACTTGATCTCATCCGCACTGCCTGCATTCACAGAGATCACATACTCGTCATGTGTCACAACCAGAGAAACGGTACCGTCAACGGTTGCTTTGATCTTAGGTTCAACCAAAAGTACCCCGGCATTTCTTCTGTTGGCAACGATAAGGTTACCCTCTCTGTTACGGTATACATTCAGGTTATAGTATCGAATGAAACCTTCTTTGCTTGCGATAACCTGTCTGTCCTCTTTGCCTGCTGTTGCCGTACCACCCGTGTGGAATGTACGTAGTGTCAGCTGTGTACCCGGTTCACCGATCGATTGTGCGGCGATAACCCCTACCGCTTCCCCACGTTTTACCATTTTGTTGTCAGCCATGTTCAGACCATAACATTTTGCACAGATACCTTTTGGTGCTTTACATGATGAAGGTGCTCTCATAACCACTGAACGTACTCCTGCATCTTGTACTCTTGCAGCAGTCTCTTCATCTATCATCGTACCTTCGCTGACCAATACTTCAGAAGTGATAGGATCGATCACATCTTCAGCGAGTACTCTACCGTAGATACGGTCTGCCAATGGCTCGATCATCTCGTTACCCACAACGATATCAGATACTTCTACACCTTCGTGTGTACCACAATCTGTCATAGAGATCTTCACGTTTTGTGCCACATCGATCAGTTTTCTTGTCAAGTAACCCGCATTCGCCGTCTTAAGTGCTGTATCGGCAAGACCTTTTCTTGCACCGTGCGTTGAAATAAAGTACTCAAGTACGTTCAGACCTTCACGGAAGTTTGACGTAATAGGCGTTTCAATAATTGACCCGTCTGATTTCGCCATAAGACCCCTCATACCAGAAAGCTGTCTGATCTGCGCTGCCGAACCTCTCGCTCCCGAGTCTGCCATCATATGCACCGAGTTAAATCCGTCTTTATCTTCTTTGATAAGAGACATAAGCGCTTCTGCAATACCATTGTTCGCATCCGTCCAGATATCGATAATTTTGTTATAACGTTCCTGATCCGTTAGAAGACCCGCACCATATTGTCTCTGGATCTCTTTTACTTCTTCTTTGGCAGCATTTACATTTTCTGCTTTTATCTCAGGTATCTTAATATCATCAATAGAGATTGATACCCCTACTTTGGTAGCATATTTGAAACCCATATCCTTAAGATTATCAAGGAAACCTGCAGCTTCAGACACACCGCCTATTTTATAGATATAGTCAACCAATGCACCGATATCTTTTTTCTTCAAGATCTTGTTCCAGTATTTTTCCGGTACATAATCAGGAATGATCGATTTTAAGATCAGTCTACCTGCAGTCGATTTAGCAATATGCCCATCGATCACGGTTCTGATACGTGCGTTCAGATCCAGTGACTGTTGTTCAAATGCGATCTCTACCTCTTCTACGTTGGCAAAAAGTTTATGTTCACCTTTCACATCATTTTTTTCAAGTGTCAGGTAGTATAGCCCTAAAATCATATCCTGTGAAGGTACGGCGATCGCCTTACCTGATGCCGGAAGCAAGATGTTCATTGATGCAAGCATCAATACTTTTGCTTCAGCGATCGCTTCATCAGAAAGTGGTACGTGTACCGCCATCTGGTCCCCATCGAAGTCGGCGTTGAACGCAGAACATACCAGTGGGTGCAATTGGATCGCTTTCCCCTCGATCAATCTTGGGTGGAACGCCTGGATCGACAATTTGTGAAGCGTCGGTGCACGGTTCAGTAAGATAGGATAGTTATCAACTACTTCTTCCAGACACTCCCATACTTCATTCTCTTGTTTTTCGATCATCTTTTTAGCTTGTTTCAGTGTGGTTGCATACCCTTTTTCTTCAAGCTTTGCCATCAAGTGCGGCTTAAAGAGTTCGATCGCCATTTTCTTAGGCAATCCACACTGATCCATACGTAGATCCGGACCGACAACGATAACAGAACGACCAGAGAAGTCAACCCTTTTACCAAGAAGGTTCTGTCTGAAACGTCCCTGTTTCCCTTTGATCACTTCAGAGAGCGACTTCAATGGTCTTTTGTTCGCACCCTTAACCGCATTCCCTCTTCTACCGTTATCAAAAAGTGCATCTACCGCTTCTTGAAGCATACGCTTTTCATTTCTAACGATGATTTCAGGTGCATCCAGTTCTACCAGTCTTTTAAGTCTCTGGTTTCTGTTGATCACCCTTCTATAGAGGTCATTCACATCAGAAACTGCGAACTTACCGCCATCAAGACTTACAAGAGGTCTTAGATCCGGTGGAAGTACCGGAAGTTGTGTCAACATCATCCACTCTGGTCTGTTTCCTGAATGAAGGAATGATTCGATCACTTTAAGACGTTTAACGATCGTCTTTCTTTTGGCTTCAGATTTTGTCGCTTCGATATCAAGTTTAAGCTGGTTGAACATATCCACAAGGTCAAGGTCTGCAAGCAGTTCCTGAATGACCTCTCCGCCCATTCTTGCATCAAGGTCTGTACCACCGAAACGTTGCATGATCTGTTGATACTGCTCTTCGTTCAGTACATCATATTTTGCCAGCGGTGTTAGACCTTCACTGTCATAAGATGCTTCACCAGGGGTTTTAACGATATAGGCTTCATAGTAAAGTACTCTCTCAAGGTCTTTCATCTTGACACCCAAAAGTGTACCGATACGTGATGGAAGCGAAGAGACATACCAGATATGTGCAACAGGAGCGATAAGATCGATGTGCCCCATACGGTTTCTTCTTACTTTAGAAGTCGTGACTTCAACCCCACATTTTTCACATACCACGCCTTTGTATCGCATCTTTTTGTATTTACCGCACAGACACTCATAGTCTCTGATTGGTCCAAAGATCTTCGCACAGAAAAGTCCGTCTCTTTCCGGTTTTAGGGTTCTATAGTTGATTGTTTCCGGTTTTTTTACTTCACCGTAACTCCATGAGAGTACCTTTTCAGGACTTGCAACTCTAAGCTGTAGGGCTGCGATATCATTTGGTCTCTCTTCACTGTTAAGATCTATTGGTGTTAAATTCTCTAAAAACTTACTCATTTTCACCCTCCACTTCTTTTGTGTTCTCATATAATTCTGTATCAAGACCCAATGCTTGAAGCTCTTTCGTCAATACGAACATGGTTTCAGGTACACCTGACTCCGGTACAGGTTCACCTTTTGTGATCGCTCTGTATGCTCTTGCTCTACCTTCAACATCATCTGATTTGATCGTCAACATCTCTTTGAGCGTATGTGCCGCACCATAGGCTTCAAGTGCCCATACTTCCATCTCTCCGAATCTCTGCCCACCGAAGAGTGCTTTACCACCTACCGGCTGCTGTGTGACAAGTGAGTAAGGTCCAGTGGAACGTGCATGCACTTTCTCATCAACCAAGTGGTGAAGTTTAAGCATATACATATATCCTACATTGACTCTTTCGATCATCTCTTCACCTGTTCGACCATCATAGAGTTTCATTTTCCCGTCAGAGTCCATCTTCGCCATTTCAAACAGTTTGTCGAATTCAGCCTGGTTCGCTCCTTCAAATACCGGTGCAGCAAATTTCACACCTGTTGACCAGTCTCTACCATATTTGATCAACTCTTCATCGCTCATACTCTCTAGTAGCGCTCTTGCATTCATCAGTTTTGCTACATCTGCGATCGCGATCATTTTCTCTCTGAGGTCTTTGATGAAACTTTCTTGTTGGTTTTCGAACATTGCTTCGATCTGCTCACCAAGGTTCTTACCGACCAGTCCCAAGTGTACTTCAAGGATCTGTCCGATGTTCATACGAGACGGTACCCCTAGCGGGTTCAAGATAAGATCTACCGGTCTTCCATCTTCCTGGTATGGCATGTCGATCTCTGGTACGATATTGGAAACGATACCTTTGTTTCCGTGACGCCCTGCCATTTTATCACCTACTTTGAGTTTTCTCTTTGTAGCGATGTAGATTTTTACGAGCTTCGTAACACCTGAAGGAAGAATGTCATCTTTTTCAAGTACGCTCAATTTCTCTTCATGTTCTGTCTTCAGTCTCTTCTTCTGTTTCAAGAAGTAGTTTTTCAGTGACTCATACTCATTTTGTACTTCATCTGTGAAAGACTGTACCACACCTCTGAGTGCAAATCTGTTCACACCTTTGATCGTCTCTTCATCAATCTTGGATCCTGCTGCATACTCAGTTTCACCGATCGTTACAGCTTTCATCAACTCTTGTTTTGAAAGATAGTGTGCGATACGCAATATCTCTTCCCTGTCTATCATCAGAAGCTGGTCATGGTGGTCACTGTCCAGGATCGCTTTCTCTTCTTCATAGGCTTGGATCGCACGTGCGTCTTTTTCATACCCTTTTTTCGTAAAGACCTTGATATCAACGACCACACCTTCCATGGATGCCGGGCAGTAGAGCGATTTATTGACCACATGTCCTGCTTTTTCACCGAAGATCGCTCTTAGGAGTCTCTCTTCCGGTGTTGGTTTGATCTCACCCTTAGGACTTACTTTACCTACAAGGATCATACCAGGTTTTACATAGGTACCGATCTGAACAATACCGCTTTCATCCAGGTGCAGCAACTCATCTTCACGGATGTTCGGGATATCACGCGTGATCTCTTCCGTACCGTGTTTGAGTTCTCTAGCTTCTACCTCTTTTTCATAGGTATGCACAGAAGTAAAGGTATCTTCACGGATCAGTTTTTCAGAAATAATGATCGCATCTTCATAGTTGTACCCATACCAAGGCATAAATGCAACACGGATATTTTTACCGATCGCAAGTTCTCCCTGATCCATATTCGCACCATCGGCGATCACCTGTTTGGCTTCGATCTTGTCACCTAATTTTACGATAGGTGTTTGCGTGAACGTTGTATTCTGGTTGGTTCTCATGTTCTTTTCAAGCGGATAATGGTCTATGAATACACCGCTCTCGTCTTCACCCATGATATAGATGTTCTTCGCATCGATCTTTTCAACGGTACCGGCTCTCTCTGCCTTCACACATTCCCATGCATCACGGCTCACGATCGCTTCCATACCTGTACCGACTACCGGTGCTTCAGTTTTAAGAAGTGGTACCGCCTGACGTTGCATGTTCGATCCCATCAGGGCACGGTTCGCATCATCGTGTTCCAAGAATGGGATCAATGCCGCAGCAGAACCTGAGATCATCAATGGAGAGATATCAATAAGGTCAACCCTTTTTGCTTCATTAAGCTCGATGTTCCCGTTCAATCTTGTCTCGATAAGATCTTCAACGATACGTCCATTCTCATCAACCACAGTGGATGCAGGTGCAATACATTTATCTTCTTCCTGCGTCGCAGTAATGTAGACGATCTCGTCTGTTACCTGGCAATCTTTTACCACTTTATACGGTGCTTCAATGAATCCGTGCTCATTTACTTTCGAGTAGGTAGCCAATGTATTGATCAGACCAATGTTCTGACCTTCCGGAGTCTCAATTGGACAGATACGGCCATAATGCGTAGGGTGTACATCCCTTACTTCAAATCCGGCTCTCTCTTTGACAAGTCCACCCTCACCCAGGGCTGAAAGTCTTCTTTTGTGTGTCACTTCTGAAAGTGGGTTCGTCTGATCCATGAACTGTGAAAGCTGTCCGGATGAGAAGAATTCCAAGATCGTATTGGTGATCATTTTAGAGTTTACCAGATCATGCGGCATCAACTCATCCAATGTTCCAGATACCGTTGTCATCTTATCTTTGATCGCTTTTTGCATCTTCACAAGACCACTGTGAAGTTCATTCCCAAGAAGCTCACCGATCGCTCTGATTCTTCTGTTACCCAAGTGGTCTCTGTCATCTATGTGACCTTGCCCGTTCTTTACTTTAATAAGGTATTTCACGGTATTAATAAGATCTTCTGCAGTCAGTACCGTAGCATACTCAGGGATATCCAGACCTAACTTGTGGTTCATCTTCATACGACCGACTTTAGTCAGATCATATCTTTCCGGATCAAAGAAGAGTTGCTGCAAGAATGCTTTTGCTGCATCAGGCGTAACGGGTTCACCAGGTCTCATGACTTTATAGATACGGATCGCTGAAAGCACATTTTCATCATCGATCTGTTCTGTTTGCTTTAAGAGTCTTAAACTTTCATTATCTGCGATAAATGCATTAATGATAGACATATCAGCACCCTCAGCAAGGTCATTGATGATCTCGATCGTATCAATACCCTCTTCGATCATCTTTTTAAGTTTGTTCTCATCTAGGGGTGTCACTACATCATAGAGTACTTCACCGCTCTCCTGGTCAATGATAGGCTTAGCAAGGTGTCTTTCCATCAATATCTCAAGTGGGTATTCTATCCATTCTAAACCATCTTCGATCAGTTTTTCTGCTTTTTTCTTCGTCAGTCTTTTCCCTGCATTGACAACGGTATTACCATCGATGTCCTTGACATCATACTCTGCTCTACCGCCAAAATCATTCGCATCAAATTTTACAAGGAATCTGTTGTCTTTGATATGGATCTCTTTTGTTGCATAGAATAGTTTTACAATATCATCTTTAGAGTAATCCAATGCTCTGAAAAGGATCGTTACAGGGATCTTTCTTCTTTTGTTGATACGTGCATAGAGGATATCTTTAGAGTCATACTCAAAATACAACCATGAACCGCGGTCCGGGATGATCTGTGCAGAATAGAGCATACCGCTACCCGCAGTCGTCCCTTCTTCTTCTTTAAAGATAACACCCGGAGATCTGTGAAGCTGATTGACGATAACCCTTTCAACACCGTTGACGACAAATGAAGTTCTATCTGTCATCAATGGAATATCACGTACGAACACCGCCTGCTCTTTGATCTCTTTTGGATCAAGTTTTTCACCTGTTTTTTCATCTCTGTTCCAGATCGTCAATGCAATGTTCATCTTAAGAGATACAGAGTAGGTCAAACCTCTCTCCATGCACTCTCTAACGGTATATTTCGGTTTAACGATCTCAGAATTCTTATAGGTAAGGGTAAGCCTGTTTTGTTGGTCATGGATAGGGAAAGAAGATCTGAAAACTTTCTCTAATGTAGAGTTTTTTCTGTCTTTTTCACCTAACATCAAAAAGTTTTCATAACTTTTTTGTTGAAGCTGGAGTAGATTTGGGATTTCAATTTCTCTTGGTGTTTTGGAAAAGTCAACACGAAGTCTGTTACCAGAATGTAAAGAATTTAACATGGGTTATCCTTATTTCGGTTTTAGTTTGGTTTATGTAGTGTGTTTAATGTGTATATTGGGTATACAAAAAAACTATTGCCATGAGGGTATGAAAATGTCTCCGAATAGTTTATCGCTATATCCAATGAGGTTAGTAACATGAGCTTAGGCAAACTGCCTAAGCTCTCTTAAATAATAGTAATTATTTAAGCTCGCATTTAGCGCCAGCTTCTTCAAGTTGTTTCTTGAAGTCTTCTGCTTCTTCTTTAGAAACACCTTCTTTAAGTACAGATGGAGTCTCTTCAACAGCAGCTTTCGCTTCTTTAAGACCAAGACCAGTGATCGCTCTTACTGCTTTAATAGCGTTGATTTTTTTATCACCCGCATCAGTAAGTACTACGTCAAACTCAGTTTGCTCTTCAGCAGCTTCAGCAGCTACTGCACCACCACCGGCTACTACTGTAGCTTGTGCAGATACACCAAATTTCTCTTCAAATTCTTTTACAAGCTCAGAAAGCTCAAGTACTGACATGTTTGAGATAAACTCAAGAACATCTTCTTTAGTTGTTGCCATAATTAATTCCTTCAATTATCATTATATGAGATGAAACATTTTACAGTTTCAAATTAAAAGAGCCTCGTGGCTCTCACCACTCTACGCCTCTTCTTCTTTTTTTGCTGCTAATGCATTCAAACCAATTGTGAAGTTTTGTACCGGTGCATTCCAAACATTAAGGAGCATACCGATAAGCTCGTCTCTAGTAGGAAGTTTAGCCATTGCATTAATGGTTTCCAAACTAGCAACTTCACCCTGGATCAAACCAGTCTTGATTGCAAAACTATTTTTAAAATCAGTTGCGGCTTTATCAGCGATCTTACAAGGTGTAACTTGTGCATCACCCCAGATTACAAGGTTTGTATCTTTAAAATCAATTGCTTCACAACCTGCATTCTGCAATGCGATCGCAGCAAGTTTGTTTTTAACAACTTGGACTTTGATGTCTTCATCTTTAGCAAGATTTCTTACTACTTCAAGATTCTCAACAGTCATACCTTTGTAATCACAAACGATAATGGCACCAGCGTCTTTAAACTCTGCTGTCATCTCTGCAACTAGTTCTTCTTTTCTAGTTCTAGTCATATAATTCTCCTTCCGATCTCTAAAAGGGTTCCCTAAGGACCATATATTCTTTCAAATATATTAATTAAGCTTTCGCCCCTCTTATCTTTGACCTAAGATTAGTGAGTAGTAAACATTACCCTCAAACAAAAACTAAATATAATTTTTGTTTGAACATAATATAAAGAAGGCTTCTGCCCTCTTTATGAATGGATTATTTTATCTCCATTAATTCTGCTGTGTCTAAAGTAATAGACGGGCTCATTGTAAGTGATATTGCACCATTTGTGATATATTTACCTTTTGCCGATGCAGGTTTTGCTTTATTGATCGTTTCAACAAGTGTCACAAAGTTCTCTTTGATTTGCTCTTCTGAAAAAGAAACTTTACCGATACCAGCATGGATGTTTCCTTTTTTGTCTACTCTGAAGTTTACCTGTCCACCTTTGGCATTTTCGACTGCTTTAGCCACATCCATCGTTACTGTACCTGTTTTAGGGTTAGGCATAAGACCTTTTGGCCCAAGGATTCTTGCTACTTTACCAAGAACACCCATCATGTCTGGTGTTGAGATCACGATATCAAAATCAATGTTACCTGCCTGAATTGATTCGATAAGATCTGTAGAACCTACCAAATCCGCACCTGCTGCTTTCGCTTCATCTGCTTTAGCATCTTTTGCAAACACTGCTACTCTTACTGTTTTACCAGTTCCGTTAGGAAGAACAACTGATCCTCTTACCATTTGATCTGCATGTCTTGGGTCAACGTTCAAGTTCAATGCAACTTCAACTGTCTCGTCAAATTTAGCCGATTTAAGGTTTTTAAGTGTAGCCATTGCTTCATCAACACTATATGTTTTAGTCACATCTACTACTTTAAGTAGTGCTTCTCTTCTTTTGCTTGGTTTTTTTGCCATTTTATTCTCCGCTTTATATGCTCCCACATTTAAAAATCATGTGGTTATGATTGTCTTCAAAAAGACTAGTCTACGATATCAACACCCATACTTCTACAAGAACCAGTGATAATGTTCGCTGCCATTTCTCTGTCGTTCGTGTTAAGGTCAGCAATTTTCTGATCGATAATTTCGTCAAGTTTTGCTTTAGTGATAGTTCCGACTTTGTTAAGAAGTGGATTATCTGTACCTTTTTTAATGTTTGCTGCTTTTTTGATAAGGTCACTTGCAGGTGGTTGTTTTGTTTCAAATGTAAAACTTCTGTCTGCATATACTGTAACGATCACAGGGATCTTGAATCCCATTTTATCTTTTGTTTTTTCATTAAAAGCTTTACAAAACTCCATAATGTTTACACCACGTTGTCCAAGTGCAGGACCTACCGGCGGTGATGGATTTGCTGATCCGGCCGGGATCATCATTTTGAACTTTTCAGTTATCTTTTTTGCCATCTGTTCTTCCTTTGTTTGATTTGACCCTGAGGTCTTATAGTATTTTTTCTACTTGTGTGTAGAGGATTTCAACCGGTGTATTTCTACCAAAGATTGAAACATTCAACTTTAACTTGCCATGGTCAAGATCATACTCTTCCACCATACCTGTAAAGTTTGCGAACGGACCATCTACGATACGTACCATTTCGCCTGTTTCAAAATCAACTTTAGGTCTCGGTGCAGCTTTTTGCTCCATTTTGTCTAAAATCACTTTGATATCTGCCTCTGAAAGTGCAGTAGGTGTCTTTTGTTCACCGATAAATCTAGATACTCTTGGCAATGACTGTATCTTATGCCAGAGGTCAGTATCCAGGTCTATATGTGCGAAAGCATACCCAGAATACAATGTTCTCTCAGTAATCTTTTTCACGCCGTTTTTAACTTCGATCACTTCTTCGGTAGGAACGACTACACGTTCAAGCTTCTCTTCAATTCCATGATCTTTTACAAGTTGTTCTATCGCTCTTTTTACAGCTTGCTCAGAACCTGAATATGTTTGAATTGCATACCATTGATAAGCCATTGTCTATCCTATAAAACTGATGATACGATTGATGACATGAGAAAGTCGACCAACGCTAAAAATATTGATATTACAGTTACTACGAGAACAACTGCTAAAAATGCTTGTCTTACTTGTACTTTTGTTGGAAATATAACTTTATGAATCTCCGCTTTCGCGTGTGCTATAAATGTTGAAATTTTTCCCATATATGTTACCTTTACTTATGGCAGGCCAAGAGGGACTCGAACCCCCGGCACCTGGTTTTGGAGACCAGTGCTCTACCAACTGAGCTATTGGCCTAAAAATCATACTATGGGACAAAGCCCGATAGTATTTAACAAAAGTCTCCGATTACAGCTTCATCTCTTTGTGTACTGTATGGCATTTACACCATTTACAATACTTTTTAAGAGCAAGTTTTTCTGTTGTCGTTTTCTTGTTTTTATTGGTGTGATAGTTACGTCTAGTACATTTCTCACAACCTAAGTGAACTGTTTCTCTCATTGTTATCTCCTATGATAAGTGCGCAAGAGGCAAGCCTCTCGCAGCGTGTTATTAAGCAATAATCTTAGAAACAACACCGGCACCAACTGTTCTACCACCTTCACGGATAGCGAATTTAGTACCTTCATCAAGTGCAACAGGAGCGATAAGCTCAACATTGATTTTAACGTTGTCTCCTGGCATAACCATTTCAGTACCTTCTTGAAGTTGAACTGAACCTGTTACGTCTGTTGTACGAACGTAGAACTGTGGTCTATAGTTGTTAAAGAATGGAGTGTGTCTACCACCCTCTTCTTTAGTAAGAACATAGATCTCAGCTTCGAATGAAGTATGTGGAGTGATTGATCCTGGCTTACAAAGAACCATACCTCTTTGTACAGCATCTTTATCGATACCACGGATAAGAACACCACAGTTGTCACCAGCTTCACCACACTCCATCTCTTTACGGAACATTTCAACACCAGTTACAGTTGTTGTTTGTGTATCTTTAATACCAACGATCTCAACAGTGTTACCAACACATACCGTACCTCTGTCAACTTTACCAGTTACAACTGTACCACGTCCTTGGATTGTAAAGATATCTTCGATCGCCATTAGGAAATCTTTATCAGTTTCTCTTACTGGCTCCGGGATGTATGCATCTACTTCGTCCATTAATTTATAGATCTTTTCAGACCATTCACCTGCTGTACCAGCTTTAGCTTCTTCAAGTGCTTTAAATGCAGAACCAGATACGATCGGAGTATCATCACCTGGGAAGTCATACTCAGAAAGAAGTTCACGTACTTCCATCTCTACAAGCTCTAACATCTCTTCTTTATCTTCTTCATCAAGTTGGTCTTCTTTATTCAAGAATACAACGATGTAAGGTACACCTACTTGCTTAGAAAGAAGGATGTGCTCTCTAGTTTGTGCCATAGGACCATCAGTCGCAGCGATAACTAGAATAGCACCGTCCATTTGAGCAGCACCAGTAATCATGTTTTTAACGTAGTCCGCGTGACCTGGACAGTCTACGTGAGCGTAGTGTCTACTCTCTGTTTCATACTCAACGTGAGAAGTAGCAATTGTAATTCCTCTTTCTCTCTCTTCTGGAGCATTATCAATTTGGTCATAATCCATTGTTGCTTGACCATTTTTAAGTCCTAAACACATTGTGATTGCAGCAGTCAATGTAGTTTTACCGTGGTCAACGTGACCGATAGTACCGATGTTAACATGCGGTTTTGTTCGTTCGAATTTTTCTTTAGCCATGCTATTCTCCTAGCGTAAAATGATTTAAAGGCAGTATTATACCTAAATTTTCTTAGACCCCATACCCATATGGACAGAACTATTACAAAGCTGTAATACTTTTGTCCATACCATCATGGAGAGTGGAGCCCATAGTGAGACTTGAACTCACGACCTCTTCCTTACCAAGGAAGTGCTCTACCCCTGAGCCATATGGGCAACTCAATTGTATATAATATCATGCGTGCGTTAAAGTCATAAATGAATAAAAAAGGAAAGCTTTTATATGTGAAGGTATGAGTCTGTTAAATACATAATTCACACAGCTCCCAGTTTATGGAGCGGGCGAAGGGATTCGAACCCTCGACAGCCTGCTTGGAAGGCAGGAACTCTAGCCACTGAGCTACGCCCGCATCTTTTATGCGATTTAACATATGGTGGTGAGTGAAGGATTCGAACCTTCGAAGACATAGTCAGCAGATTTACAGTCTGCCCTCGTTGGCCACTTGAGTAACTCACCTTAATGTTTAAATCTTTACTGGTCAAACACTGATAATTATATTTGTTTCATGGAGCTGGTGAAGGGACTCGAACCCCCGACCTGCTGATTACAAATCAGCTGCTCTAGCCAACTGAGCTACACCAGCACCATCATTAAAAGTTATTACACTTAAAATGGACGGGAATTATAGACAAAAAAGTTTTTAATGTCAAGGATTTTAGGTAAATTTATAAAAATTTCTCTTTTTTAGGTAATTTCTATAGAATACACCCATATATAATGAAGATCATAGGCGACATATAATGAAAATACTACTGGCACCAAGTGAAACCAAAAAATCGGGTGGAGAACGCTCTTTCGATCCTGGCACTCTACTCTTTAAAGAGCTTTTACCTTACAGAACCAAACTCTTGCATACCTATACCAATGTGTTGCAAAAAGGTGACATACCTACACTATCAAAAATGTTCGGACTCAAGAAAGAAGCAGATATCCTTACCCACAAAAAAGATATCATACATGAACTCACGATGAAAGCGATAGAAAGGTATACGGGTGTCGCTTTTGATTACCTGGGCTATGAAAAGCTGGATAGAGAGGCACAAGCGTATATCGACAGCCATGTCATTCTCTTTTCAAATCTCTTTGGTCCCATCCGTGCTTCTGACCTCATCCCTGAGTATAAACTCAAGCAGGGAGAGCCTGTCGGTGACATCAAAACAGAGAAGTTTTACCACGAACACTCCGCCGCACTGATGGAAGCATACCTGGCTGAGGATGAGATACTGGATCTTCGTGCAGGTTTCTATGACAAATTCTACAAACCCGCCAACCCCTACACCACGCTCAAGTTCATCAAAGAGGGGAAAGTGGTCAGTCATTGGGCAAAGGCTTACAGGGGTATCGTTCTGCGTGAGATAGCCAATGCGGGGGTAGAAACCCTCGACGCGTTTATGAAACTGCCTATAGACGGGCTCAGCATCAAAGAGATACAAACGAAAAAAAATAAAACTGAAATTATCTATGAGATAGGATGAATATGAAACTTCCCAGTGATGCAACACTTTACAAAGTATTTATCTTCTTGCTTGTTCTCATGGTAGTGCTTGGCATACTTTTTGATACAGATTATAATTGATAAGGAGAAAAGTGATGAAAGAAAATCTATTTGAGATGGGTGCAAATTTTAAAGAGGGGTGGTCATCGGACAATAAAGAGAAACCCTCTGCAAAGACCTCTACAGAGATCAAATTACCAGAAAAACATCAATTGCATTGTGCAAAAGAGAAACGACGTGGTAAAGTGGTCACCATCGTCAAACCTTTCTACTTAGAAAAAACATCTCTTCAGGCACTGCTTAAAACGCTCAAAAAAAAGCTTGGAACCGGCGGTACGCTCAAAGAGGAGAGTTTAGAGTTCCAAGGGGATATCTCCGAATTGTTACGTACCCATCTGGAAGCATTGGGGTATCGGTTTAAAAACTAGTATACCCCTAGGAGCTATTTACCTATCGCCAAAGCGTACAGTACCATTTCATCATTCTCCACAAATGCATTGACCTCATCATCATAATAGGCACCGATACCCGAACACCCTATGCCCATATAGAGCGAAGCCGTATAAAGTCTATGCCCTATGATACCGGCCTTCTGGTAGAGCGCCTGATAGTTCTTTGCTTTGGAAGTAAGAAAAAAGGCCACCGCTCCCTGCATGGAGAGACTATACTGTTCCAAACTCAGATACCCTGCTTTTCTGGCAAAGTCTCCGTACTTTAGATATTGGCCTTCTTTATAGAGCCCCAACGGCATGTCAAGCACCCGGTTGAGGACCACATACACTGAGACCTCTTCGTCACAGTCACTAAGCACAGGCTGGTGTATCGCTTCCATAATATAATTGAACTGCCCCTTGGTGATCGCACCTTCCTGGAAACCTCTTTGGGATCTGCGTGTAAAGATCGTTTCTCGGAGTTTTGTCGTATTATAGGTAAACATCGGGCTCTTCACTTCCCGTCTGCAGGATTCCAACTGCATCGTTTCATGGTACGCCTGTTCGATCAGCGGGTTGGGCTCAAATGTTCCGCTCCCGTCCACATAAGGAAGTGCAAACTCTATGGGTGAGACTTCCTGGTTTTCTATCGGTACCGCCATAGCACATCCCGACAAGAACCACTCTCTCTCCTCAAATCCGAACATCCGGTTGAGCTTCTCTCTGTCTATCGTGTAGACCATCTCTACAGTTTGGGACTTGAGCAGTGCAGAGGCTTCTATACTCCCCAAAAGATGACCCGCATCTAAAAGACAATACCTGAATGCACGGTTCTTATATTTCCACGAAGAACGAAAATAGACTGCCGAGACCAGGAACAGGTACCCTTTCATCGCTGTTTGATACCCAAAATAGGCCTCCAGCCCTTCATTATCCGCAATGCGCTGAAGCAGTGTCAAAGAGGAAGAACTCACCTCATAATGGTAGACACCATCTTCTACACCCTCTACATCCCGTGCCTGAAAATAGAGCTCGTTAGGGTAGAGTGCCCCTGCAGAAGGGTTGATACGCAAGTAATACTCTCCGCTGGGATAACTTTTCTTTGCCGTCAATCCTGCGATATGGTATAGGAAATGATCCTCTTCTTTTTCCAGATCCAGTTTTCGTTTTTCATAACTTGCAGGGTAGTTCTTATAGGTACTGGGCTGATCCTCCCAGGAAAGCCTGTTAGGGTTGGTGCGTACAGAGTTATAGGAGTGTTTGGTCGTACTATGGTACCAGAACATCAAATATCTCGGCGTGTTTTCGTTTCAAAGCTTCTATCTTTTCACAGGCTTTCTGAAAGAGCTCTGCATGTTCGATATGCTCTGTACACAAATGTTTATATCTTTCATAGGAAGCTATGACCTTCCGGGCTTTGTCTCCAACGTTTTTACGGTTGCGTTTAATATGTTCGAACGTCACTGCTCCGTTGATCAACCCTTTTACCAGGTTGGCCAATGGATGCTTGCTTAATCTTAAGGGGTGCCACGCTTCTTCCAGGACTTCATGTGCTTCAAAATACTCTTCTTCATCCAGTAACGTAAGGTATGCTTTGAGTGCACCTTCTAGATCATCATTCATTGTTAACATAATTTACTGTTGCTCCTTCTCTATATGGTTGATCAAAGCTGTGATGTTCGTATCGTAGGCAAAACAGCTGTTGACTCTGCATGCAAGATACTTGTCACTCTCTTCGACCTTGCTTAAAACAAAAGGATAGATCATCGCTTCTATCTCTTTGCTGCTTTTTCGTAAATTTTTCATGTTGGACTTTAGTATTATATCCCCCATCTTAAGACGCAGAAAGACATGAAGCAGTTTGGGTGCTTTGGCGGGTGATTTTTTCAGAACCGCTCCACTATTTTCAATGGTCTCTTTGACGATCTCATTATACGAGAGGTCTTCAGTGAGACTGGAGAGTCTGACCAGGTTCTCCAACATAACACTTAAGGCAGACGTATAATACCTGTCGTCAAAATCGGCCACTGCTCCTATACCGTCATCGCTCAGGTACCATTGTTTCTGCTTGTAGAACTTCTCTATGGCTTCTTTAGCCAAATTGCGGAGTAGACTGAGATACGCTTTATTGTATGTTCTCGCATAGCCCTCTATCAAGGCATCCATCAAAAAAGCATAATCTTCAAGCAGTCCTTCTTGTTTTGGCTCTTTTCCCAAAAGCATTTGATGGTAGAGTCCCTCTTTGATTCGCATACGTTTCAGAAGTGCTTCCACCCGATGCTCGGCCAAAGTAAGATAATGGCTCTCAAGCCTGGAAGCGGCAAAAAGTGCTTTGATCATCATTGCATTCCATGCGGTGATGATCTTGCTGTCTATAAAAGGGAACGTTCTTTTAACGCGGACTTCTCTTAAATATGCTTTGGCCTCTTCTATCTTCAAAGGAACATGATCCCCTGTGATATGCGTATGGGAAAAATCCCCGTCGATATTTCCATCTTCTTCTATCCCCAGGTATGCCAATACCTCTTCTATCTCATCAGGTTTCCACCCCTGTCTCTCTAAATGATTTTTTACTTCCGCATATTCATAGATAAAATACCCTCCCTCTTCTCCGTCACTGTCTGCATCACTGGCAGAGAGATAGACACCCTCTTTCATAAAAGATTTTTCCATTTGGGCAATGGTTTCATCAACCACTTTTTTATACAGGGGATCAGTCGTCAATGCATACATGTGCACATAGACAGGGAGTAGTTCCGCATTGGTGTAAAGCATCTTCTCAAAATGGGGGATCTGCCACTGCCTGTCCGTGGTATAACGGAAAAAACCCCCGTCTATCTGATCATAAATACCTCCCCGAGCCATCTTCTTCAGTGTAAGCTCTACCATATGCAGTGCTTTTTTGTTCCCGCTTAACTTATAGATATCAATCAAAAGAGCCAATTTAGATGCCTCCGGGAATTTCGGTCTTGAAGCGAACCCTCCGTTCTCCGGATCGAACTCTGCAGAAATGTCATGGACAGCTTGGTCCATCACCCCTACATTCAGCTGCTCATTTAAATTCCCTTTGGCATTTACTCTTAATGCCGCTTGTTTGTGCTCTTCGACCAATACCTGCAATTGTCCGACGTTCTCTTGTTGCAATCTTGTAAAAGATGGCAGTAGGTTCATCATCCCCATAGCACCGTACCCGTCTCTAGGAATATAGGTAGCCAAATGAAAAACCTCTGCTTTTGGGGACATAAAAACACTCAAAGGCCATCCCCCTCTCTTGCCATGCACAGCCATATACATTTTTTGATACTTTTTATCTAGTTGAGGGAACTCCTCCCTATCCACCTTGATCGATACAAACCCCTCATTAAGCAATGCAGCCACTGCCTCAGAGGTAAAACTCTCTTCCTCCATCACGTGGCACCAGTGGCAGGTACTGTACCCTATAGAGAGAAAAATAAGTTTGTTCTCTTTTTTTGCTTTATTAAAAGCCTCTTCTCCCCAAGGGTACCAGTTAACAGGGTTATGTG
Organism: Sulfurovum sp. TSL1; assembly: GCF_019972135.1. Lineage (NCBI taxonomy): Bacteria > Pseudomonadati > Campylobacterota > Epsilonproteobacteria > Campylobacterales > Sulfurovaceae > Sulfurovum > Sulfurovum sp. TSL1. Next base: position 81,857 of record NZ_BPFI01000003.1, read on the forward strand.
CATGCTGCTGGAGATAAGGAGAGTCTTCTCCTATAAGTGCATTGATATAAGTATCTTCTGCCCATAAAAAACCAAAAGTGATGATGAGAAAGAGTACCTTTCGCATTGTGTCCCATTTCGTGTATAATTATTCCAATATACCATAAAGTGGGATAGAAACGAGAAAAATACACTCAAAAAGATCATAGAAACGAACATCCGTACACTCAAAGAGCAGATCGCTACACTTGAAGAGAAAGTAAAACCTATTGCTCCAGACTGTTCATTGGGTAGACTCACACGTCTGGAAGCCATGGGAGAACAACATGTCAATCACAAAATACTGGATGAATCAAAACTGCGTCTTACAAAGCTTGCCAATGCCCTTTTACGTCTAGACAAGCCTATGTTTGGTATCTGTATCGAGTGTGAGGGATCCATAGATATAGAACGTATGCGTATACGTCCGGAGAGTGTACGGTGTGTGGAGTGTGCGAATAACCTATAGACTTCATCATAAAGGACACTTTTTGAACAAAGTCCTAAAAGCTGCGCTTGTCGCTGAGACTACTTGCGCTTCGACATTTAGTGCCTCACTTGCACTGCAATTTATTTGCTTGTCAGCAGTAGGCTCTCGCAACTTGTTGCTCTTTATTGCTTTGTAATATCGGAAACTATAAACTTTCTATATTTCCTACCACTTTGCCTACGATCGTCACTTCATCAGGAGAGATCGCCTGGGGCGGATACATACTGTTATCGGAGATAAGCGCTATCATCCCATCGGCGCGCTGCTGGATACGTTTGATGAACAGCCCTCCCGTAGTGGATGCGATGAAGATGCCGTTTTTGTTGATGTTGGTTTGTGTTCTATCGATGAAAACGATGCTTCCATCCTGCAAAGTCGGCTCCATCGATTCGCCATCCACATGGATCGCTTCAAGGTCAGTATTCCCCAGTCCTACCATATTGTGCATGATCTTCTCATCGATATTGATCACTTCATAGTTCTCATCAAAGACCTCTGCACCCCCTCCCGCGCTCGCACGGATATCTGAAAAGTAGTGCACCTGGAAAAATTTCTCAGTCTCCTCTTTAAGCATATCCACAGCCTGGTCAAAAAAGAGCCAGTTCACAGAGATCTTCTTAAGCGCACAGAACTCCAGTATCTCTTCATAAGGAATGGAGTTTCGTTTTTTCATGGTCGCAAACGTTGCCTGAGGGATATGCAGCGCATTAGCCACATCTTTGTCAAACACTTTTTTACCTATAGTACTCTCAGAGAGCACATCTTTTAACTTTTCGATAATTTCGCTCAATACTAACATTTTAACTCCTTTTTTTATTATATATGACAAATTATAAGATATTTTTCTTAAAAGTATGACAATTTGACATATTTTTAAAATATTTTACTATTTATTTATACAATTTGACATATTTAAATGCAAAGGATTGACCATGATCTACTCAAAAAATAAAGAATTGTTAAGCTATGCGATCAAAATGGGATGTAAAACAGCGGCAGAGTTTGCCATGTTTTTGAAAGCAAGAGAGTCTATCCTCTCTCTATAATAGTAGGGAAGCGTAGAGTCCTTACCCAAAAAGCAGAACGCTCACCTCATCACCTGCTTCCTTAGAAGTGTCATCCTCAGAGGTCACAAGCAGTGCTGCATCGCCAAGCATATTTGTGAGGATAGCGGAGGAGCCTACTTTTTTACCCTCAAAGTCAACATAGTATCTTTCTTCTTCCAAAGAGACATTGCATGCAGTAAATTCTGCTTTTTTTGCACGTTTGACAAACGGCTCTTTGAGTGTTGCTTTGACTCTGTGCATCGCACATCTGCCTTGCTGCAACTTCTCGATGATCGGCACAAGGTAAAGCAGTGCGGTCACTGTCGAAGAATAGGCAAATCCCGGAAGTCCGATGATAAATTTATCATCCTTGCGTGCGACCATAATGTGCTGTCCGGGCTTCACACGTACGCCTTTAAACACGACATCGCACCCAAGCTCATAGATGACATCTTTCACAAAGTCAAAGTCACCCACACTCACGCCACCGGTGGTTACCACAATATCCGCTTTATCCAATGCAGCAGAAATGTTTTTTGTGATGGTCTCTTTATCATCCTTGATACACCCTAGCTGCAGAGGCACACCATCATACTTCTTGACAATCGCTTCCAGGATATAGTTATTGGATGAACGGATCTGCGCATCACTTGTCTGTTCTTCACCCAGCTCTAGTAACTCTGATCCTGTAGAGATGATAGCCACTGTTGGCTTCTCATACACTGTGACGGTTGGGATATTCAGGCTTGCCATCACCCCGATCTGTGGGAAATCTATTTTCGTTCCTTTGGGAATAAGCATCTGCCCTTTCGCATAGTTCTCACCCGGTTCACGGACAGAGAACCCTTGCGGCACTTCTGTCTTGATGATGATCTCATCACCGTCCACTTCCACATTTTCTATCGGAATGAGCGTATCCGCACCATGCGGCATCAGTGAACCTGTAAAGGTTTTGATGCACATACCGCTTACCACTTCTTCCTTCAGGTCAGATCCTGCAGGGTTGATACTCCCGATCTTCAGTCTGCCAAGACCTAGATCTTTATGGAGTACCGCATACCCGTCCATCGCAGAAGTGAGAAATTCAGGAGAGTTATGGTCTGCTACAATATCCTCTGCGAGTATATACCCCTGTGCATCCATTAAAGGGAGTTGTTTTGTTTTATAATTTTCGATAGCAAGATCGTCTATCATCTGCATCGATTCATCAAAGTGCATAAACATTATTGTCCTTCTTCTTTACATTGAACAAAGTTCAATCCACATTCATCTCACCGAAGCTTCGTCGTCGCCTCAGTATATATTTTATTAACTTAACAATCCAGCACCATCCATAGGGGTGCTTCTGTCAGCAGCGTAGATACGTTCACCGTTTTTTACGTCATACTTCCAGATAGGCGCATTGGCTTTAAAGTCTTCCACAAACTCATCTATGAGCTCCAGTGCGACTCTGCGTTTAGGAGAAAATACCGCACTCACATAAGAAGAGGTATGCACAGGCACATCCCCAATGGAGTGTGCCATCTTGACTACGGCACCGCGTCTGGCTGCTTTCTCTTGCCATGCTTCAAACCAACCCTTAAGCACAGGTTCATAGATATCGAAGCTGAGTGCTTCTATATCATCTTCTGCACGTATCGTGCCCACAAAAGGGATATAGGCGCCATAGTTTGACTCCGCCTCTTCATCGAGCCAGCGGCCAAATATCTCTTTGACATCTAAGGGACCATGATAAAGCTCCACGCTTATCCACCGCACACAGGAGGCAAGATAGAGATCCTATCGCCATCTTTAAGTTCAGTTGACAGATCGTTCACCATCGTATCATTCAGTGCTACGGCACATTTATCCAGCCATTGTGTCAAACTGGTGTCTTCTTTGAGTTGCGCGGAAACCTCTGCCAATGTCGAGGCTTCCATCTCCATGGATTCTTTACCGATGGGACCTAAAAATTCTACTTTTATCATAAATAACTCTTTCAAAATAAGGAGTATTTCATCCCCAATAATGACGCGATTATAAAAGTTGTTTGCTATAATTACGCTTAAAGAGGATTTTGAGAGGAGCTTCGTACTGTGCTATTTGGGTCTATCAGCTATCTTAATCTTCTCCCTTTCCAAGTCTTCTTAAAACGTTCTATCTCTCACAATGCTTCCAAGATGACCTTTGGTTATAAGCGTGCAGTCCCTTCACAGATCAACAAAGCACTCAAAAGAAGAGAGGTCAATGCAGCATTTATCTCTTCAGTCGCTTCAGTCAACTGTAAATGTACCGACCTTGGTATCATCGCAGATCAAAAAGTCTATAGTGTGTTGCTTTTAGCAGGAGAAAATGAAACCGACCCGGCATCAGCCACATCCAATCAACTGGCACGTGTGTTGGATCTTCAAGGGAAAGTACTGATAGGAGATGCTGCACTCAAACATTATCTACAGACAGGGGAAGGTATTGACCTGGCTGAAGCCTGGTACAAAGAGACCGGTCTTCCTTTTGTCTTCGCCAGACTCTGCTATAACAAACATGAAGAAGCGATACAAAAACTGGCTCGCAGATTTGCACAAAGCAAAGTCAAGATCCCCCAGTACATCCTCAAAAAAGAAGCAAAAAAAAGAGGTATCACGCCCAAGCAGCTCACCTGGTATTTGGCTCATATCCACTACACCATGGATGACAAAGCAAAGAAATCTTTGAAACTGTTTTTGAAAAAAAGCAGAAAAATTCGTCCTTCTCGGGCTTGACCCGGGAATCTACAAACTCTATCTAAATGCAACATATACATTTTATACGATTCGTGATCTACTTTTTTATAAAAATAGGCGCCCTGAAAGAAGTGCCCTTGGGGTGCAAAAAGCGTCATGGCTCTCGATGTAATCCCGCAGGAACCAGGACAATCGATTCACTTTTCTGGAACTAAATTCCGATACCCCCGTCACTAAAGTGTAAGAGGGGTACCTGGGCGTTCGCCATGACATTATTTAGTTTATACTGTTGCGATCGCTTTTTCTATACGTGCTATCGTTTCATCCACACCTAAAATGGCCATGATCTCATCAAGTCCGGACCCTGTCATAGAACCAAGAAGACTCACACGCAACGGCATACCTATCTTACCAAAGCCTATCTCTTTGGTCTCAACGATTTTTTCCATCACTTCATGGTAATCACAAGGAAGGTGCAGTGTCTTATCCCAGTTTTTCAACATCGAAGCAAAATCATTCAAGATCTCTTTGGCATCACCTTTAAACGCTTTTTGGGAAGCCTTTTCATCATACTGGGCTGGTGCCGTCAGTATGAGATTGATCTGCTCTGCAAGCTCCACCAGTGTTTTTCCTCTCTCTTTTGTTGCATCAAGAAGTAATTCGAGTTTATCGTGTCCATGAATATCTACACCAAAATCTTTAAGAAACATCGCAAGTTCATCGTTTGGTGTGTTTTTAATATAGTGCGCATTCAGCCAAAGCAGTTTATCCAGGTTATAGTTGGATGCACTCTTGTTAATGTTTTTAGGATCAAACAGTGCGATCATCTCTTCAATGCTAAAGATCTCCTGGTCTCCGTGGCTCCAGCCAAGACGTACTAAAAAGTTCAACAACGCTTCAGGAAGATATCCCAAGGCTTTATAATCCATGACATCCGTAGCCCCATCTCTTTTAGAGAGTTTTCTGCCCTGTTCATTGTTGATCATCGCAACATGGTTAAATCTGGGAATAGGAAATCCAAGAGCATTGTAGACAACGATCTGCTTGGGTGTATTGTAGAGATGGTCGTCCCCGCGGATCACATCCGTCAATCCCATCAATGCATCATCTATGGCAACCACAAAATTATACGTTGGCGACCCGTCTGCTCTTGCAATGACAAAATCATCCACTTCATCTGCGGAGATACACATGTCACCTTTGACACCATCTGTAAAACATATATTTCCTTCTTGGGGTGCTTTGATACGGATCACCGGTTGAACACCTTCTGGCGGGGTACCGGTAAAATCACGGTAACGGCCATCATAGCGTGTACGCTCTTTTCTGGCCATCTGTTCTTCACGCAGAGCATCCAACTCCTCTCTGCTCATATAGCATTTGTACGCCTTGCCTTCTTCAAGAAGCTGATCGATATATTTTTTATAGATATCAAATCTTTTGGACTGATACACCACTTCTCCATCATGGCTCAGCCCTACCCATTCGAATGCTTTAAGTATCGCTTCTGTTGCTTCTTCGGAATTACGTGCCATATCGGTATCTTCTATACGAAGTAAAAACTGTCCTTTGTTGTGTTGTGCAGTAAGCCACGAAAAAAGTGCTGTTCTAAGCCCACCAATGTGAAGATAACCTGTCGGAGAAGGTGCGAAACGTGTAACTGTCATGATCATGCCTTAAATAAAGTCTAAAAATAAATTAGTGAATTGTAGCGAAAATGTGGTTAAAGCGGATTATATTTTTAAAGAGAAGGACAAGCCGAAGAGCCAACGCACTTCTGCCTGAACATTTGAAATTTTCAATGTTTGAGGCTTATTTGACATGCTCTTTTACATTTGATGCAGCCTTTTCACCAATTCCTTTGACCCGTTGAAAATCATCAAATGAGGTAAACTTACCGTTTTCTCTCTCTGCAATAATAGCATCTGCTTTAGCAGCACCTATACCTTTCACTTCTATTAACTCTTCTTTAGATGCCGTATTAAGCTGATCCAGACTCATTCCAAATAGTGCCGATGTCGCAAAAATTAAAAATCCTGCTATGATTTTTCTAACCATGTAGTTCCCTTAATGAATTTATTTTTAGTTATAAATAAATATAACTTTATATACTACAATATAAAATATACTTAGCAGGTTAAAAAAGATGTGATTTCAAACAAAAAAGATTTTTAAAGTCGATTGTGATAGAATTAGCTCAAAAAGGTCAACTATGAATCAACTGGAGTGGTCCATCCTGGGTGCATTTGTGACTTCTTTCACTTTGCAATTTTTAATCATTTATTTTTCCCATAAGCATCAGCTATTCATTGACTCCCACACAGAAGAAAAACCACAGAATTTTCATCATTTTTCTACTCCTAGGGCAGGAGGCCTTGGAATCCTTGCCGGTATGGTCTTTCTTCTTTTCACTCCTTTAGGGTGGAAACTTCTATTTTCCATTTTACTTGCATTCCTAAGTGGTATTTTTGAAGATTTTCATCGTTCATTAAGCCCAAAATTACGTTTGATCTTACAATTTATTGCTGCTTTAAGTGCTGTTTTATTGACTGGTTCCGTTGTTACCTATTTGGGCCTCGGTTTCCATCTTCCTTATGGAGTAGGTATACTATTCAGTATTGTTGCTATCGTAGGGCTCATGAATGCTGTGAATATTATAGATGGCTTTAATGGTCTTGCATCAGGTATGGTATTATTGATGCTTTTCTCCTTTGGCATAGTAGCTCTGCAAGTAGAGAATCATGAGATCTTACATATATCTATGATCGTTTCTTCTGCAGTCCTTGCATTCTTTTTAGTCAATTTTCCAAAAGGTAAGATATTTCTTGGAGATGGTGGCGCCTATTTGTTAGGCTTTATTGTTGCTTTGACAGGGATATTCTTGGCAAGTAACTATGCCGAAGTCAGTCCATGGTATATTCTTGCCGTATTGATCTACCCTGTCTGGGAAGTACTTTTTTCTATTTACAGAAAAAGAAAGGCAAACCGATCTCCTATGCAGCCCGATGCTTATCATCTGCATATGCTTATCTATAAACATATCACGCATAACAATCCGCTCACATCCTTGTTCATTATTTTGAGCACGGCACCTTTTATTTTTTGTTCTACCCTCTATGCAAATAATTCCAAGGTAAATCTTCTGATTGTTTTCATTTTTATCAGTTGCTATACTCTACTTTACCGATATCTTTACAAAAAAGAATGTGCTTCAAACAAGTAGTCTATTCCCTATATCTTCAGTTTATAAATCTTACTATAGGGTGATGAAACGACCAGTTCAAAAAGATCTTTATCATATGTTTCAAGCATGAACATTTGCACATACATAGAATTGAATGTTTCTTTGTCCATGATAACAAACTGTCCATAACTTTGCATATAGACAACAACATATTCACCATCCGCATGATAGACCTGTGACTGCTTCTGCAACTTCCCTTCTTTTGTATGTTGTGTCACCACAAAATACTTCACAGCTACCTCTTTATTCCCGAGTCTAACCACACCCTTCTTTGTGTCAAACATAATACCATTGTTAAAAGCAATGGTTCCCTCTTTATTGCTTACCGCCTGTGTAGGGTAAAAAGCGACCTTTCGTTCTTCCTGTCCTGTTGTCAAATCCAAATTACCAAACACTGCAACCGTAGGAAAAATCCTCATCATCCTATATGGGAGATAGAGATAGATATCTCTTGTTTTTTTAGGAAGTGTATAGGTACCACTTGCCAATTCAGATAAAAGAAGGTTAGGGTCCAGCTGATCTTCTTGTCTGTTTTTGAAAATAGTATTGGCAATATTAGCATAGTTGGACTCGACATAAGTTTCAACGGCCAAACGGCTTAAATTAGCGGCAAGGTCAGAGGAAGAGGTCTGCATGATCTTAGAAATAATAAAATTGTCATTTTGATGTTTACCCCCATCTATGATGGTATTAGTACTTGAATAAAACCAAATAGGATAACCATAATCCCACCATGTAAGGGTATAGTCCTTAGGCTTAGATATTGCATCCAACTTCACCAAATCTTCTACTTCAGCCTTATTGAACACAGTAGGGACTTTATATTCGATGATATGTGTAATATTTGGATATAACATACTCCCAGTCAATAGTGTCATTCCAACAACATATATACTCTTTTTATCAGATATAGTAGTCGTAATGATATGAAAAAGGTAGATAGCAGACATTGCAGCAATAGGCACAGCATAAACCGTAAATCTAAGACCTCCCCATAAAGCAAAGGCCCCTATTCCTATAAGCGGTAAAGCCAAAATGAATGCCTTATGTCTTACAACAAGTACAATATACCCTATAAAGGATACGATCACTCCTATTTGTGAACCAGAAATACGATTAGCAAACGTTTCAAAAGGGATCTTTCCCGCCTCTCTAATCGTTTGATGGACACCATAAAAGTGTAATCCTTCTTTCGCTGTCCCCGTAGAAACATAACTCATAACTTTACCTAATATCAAACCAAATACGTTTCCAAAATACATAAAAAGCAAGAAAAGAATCGCTGAAATAAACATCAATTTTTTCTGCTCAACAGACGATCGTTTTAATACAAAATACAATCCAATCAGCACAACTATTTTTATAAGGTAGTTAAACGGTGCGACCAAAGGAAAAGGAACCAAAGCAACAAAAACCAAAACCATTGAAATGTAAGTAGTTCTATCATGACGATGGTAGAACATCATATAAAGCGCATAGATGATCCCCATTGCATAAACAATGGATTTCCCCGCATCATACAAAAATGGATACAGTGCAATGGCAATAGCTGCATATAAAGCAGATCTTGGAGTAAAATCCATCGTGCTCTTCATTAAAAAATAGAGTATGAACATAGGGGCCATCGCAGAGAACATATCGGTATCATAGTAACCAATCATGGTACGGTTATAGTAACTCCACGCTATCGCCCCTAGAAGCGCTGCAAAAAATCCCCAAATTGCTTCTCCATAAAGTCTGCTGATCAAGATAATAGGTATCACCACCAAGCTAGAGATCATTGCAGGCATATACAAAATAATTGTTTCTAGGCTAAAAGGTGTTACCTTTGTAAAAAGTACAGTAAAAAATATGATCCCATTAGCCCACATGTCACGTATACCTGAATTGTACTCATGCATGCCATAAAGGATATTTTGCGCACCTGCTGCCCATGTATAGCCATCATTAGTATTGATCATTAATTGATCATTCCAATAAAAATTTGGGTTATCCTGCAATTGCCATACCCATATCATACGCATTGTAAAACTAAATATATATGCAAAAAACATCATTAGAAATAGTTGTTTGGAACTTACTTTTTTCACTATTTTACCTCATCCATTTCAAATTTATTGACAGTATAACATCTATATTCATTCATATCGCCTAATTATATTTCCTTAGTCCAAAATATATATAATGCATAAAATAATAAAGACTTTTTAAAAATGATAAATGTTCCACATCCCTATATATCTTCCATTGCCATCGTGCTGTTTTAAATTTATTGCCAGATAGACCATTTGAAGTGATTCTGTATTTTGCCAATGGTTCATCTATCCCCTTGGCATAATCTATTGTTTTTAATATCTGCAGTTTCATAACATAATCTTCATGCCCAATATCATCAAAATAATATTTCCCCAATTTGTCAGCATTATAGACTGTGGTCAAGGTACCTATTGTGCTTGTTTTTAACATATCTTTATATGAAACTCTTGTTTTCGCATGAAATATACCTATTATTTCATTTGTTTCACCTATCGTATAATAAGATGAATAACTCAAAAGAATATTTTCTTTTTCCATAAAAGTAATTTGTTTTTCAAGTTTAGACGGTAACCAAAGATCATCACTATCTAAAAAGGCAATATATTTACCCTGTGCCTTTTCAATAGCATAATTCCTTGCCAAAGCTGCGCCATGATTATGATCCAATCTATATAATTTGATACGAGGATCTTTTAATGCAAATTCTTGCACCAATAAATAAGAACTGTCAATTGAACAATCATCGATTAAAATGAGTTCCCAGTTTTTATAAGTTTGATCCAAAACGGACTCAACCGAATTGATAATAAAAGATTCACTGTTATATATAGGCATAATAATAGATACTAGCCCTTCTTTACATCCTAAGGTAAGGGTATCATCAATCAAGCTATCATTTATAGTATTAGGGCTTTCCGTAAAATTTTCTTTCAAACTATTTTAACCTTATAAAATTTTTAAATGACATGAACACAACTTTTATCCAAACTATAACTCAAAACAAGCTTTCTGAACAAATTTTTTTTCAAAATAATCTGTCAATTTTTCTATAATTAGTTCTGCTTCCTCTTGTTTATAATCATCAAAAATTGCTACAAAGTCATACTTCCCCGTTTCCAGTTGTCTTAAGATATTGTTTAATGATTTTAAAGATCTGATCCTAGCAATATATCCATCATTATGATAATAAGGATAAAAGTTCTCTTGAGTCAAATGATAATAGCGATACATATACTGATTGAGATTTTTATCACCTCGGAACCTATTCTTTGAACATACTTTCATAGAGTCTGAAAACAACTCATGAACTTTTTTAATCGTTGAAAGAGTATAGGGTTGATGAAAATGCCAATGTGAAATAAAAAAGTATTTTCCCCAAATTTTTAATAATAAATAATTACTTATTTTCCCTAAAAAAGGGTACGTATGATGAAAAAATACGTCTTTCTGATTAATTATTTTTTTTGGCTTTGATATCTTATTGGTCAAAGCAATATTGTTGTTTACTGACTTCACAAATCCTGAACTATCTCTTAACCTTTGATAGAGTTTATTACGTGGTATCCATCCATGTATCAAAAAGTCAACTGGTTTACCATTTTTAAAAAATCGCTCTTTTGTAAGTGAGCTTAATATAATAAAGTCATCATTTAGGTAAACAAAATGCTCACTTAGCCCTTTTAAATTTGCCAAATTCATTTCAATAGACTCTGAACTGAATGTAGGAAGATCATACACATCAAAATATAGCTCTTCATGGGTAACAAAGTTGATCTTTGGGTGCTTTACATTTAACCAGTCGGGTCTATGCCCTTCTGTAATTATATGAATTTTATTGTACCATGGACAATATTTTTCTATACTTCTTAATGCATATTTTAGTGTATTGGTATCACGATATCTACTTATCCCTGCATCATTATCATACTTATTTAACAAGGATTTGGCATATTTTCTTTTTTTCATTTTCCATTGTGGATCATTGCCATCAACCCAAGGTAATACAAAATCTATTTTATTCACTTATCTACTTTCTTTTATACCTATAAAATTTGAACAAGTAATACTGTTTAGTCAAATTTAACACTAATCATCTCTTATATCTATTTCAGTTTTCATCTTTTGGAAATTCATCAAATAATAAAGTTCGGTTTGTCAGGATTTCCAATCAACCAATGATATAATAATTCATATTTCTTATTGACAACCTCCATTGAAAAGTTCGACTTGCTCCACTCATGACCCTTTTCTCCCATTACTTCTAATTTTTCCTTGCTCATTTCAGCGCTCTGTTCCAAAGCTTCCTCCAAAGCACTTACATTTGGTGAAATATACCATCCGCAGCCGAGCTTTTCTACTTGGTCAAATGGAGTTGTATTGGTTGTTATTACGGGTATCTTTTGCCTAAATGCTTCTAACACTGTTAAGCCAAATCCTTCATTAAAGGAAGGGAGGACAAAGATATCTGCTACATCATAAACCGTATTTTTCACCTTCTCTCTTACATCACCAAGAAAAAAAACTTTATCTTGAAGGTTGAATTGCTTTACTTTTTCCAAAAGAGAATTAGTATACATTATATTTCCTTCACCAGCTATGAAAAGCACATAGTCACAATTTTTGTTATTTAATCTATAAAAAGCTTCTATAAGTAGATCTATACCCTTAGAAGGATCAAGTCTAGACAAAGACAATATGACTCTACGACCTCTTGAAAGTACCAGTAATTCCTCTTTTTTCTTCTTATCAATATATAGTTTTTCTTCAAAATCTATTCCGTTTGGTATTATTGCGATAGGGATATTTTGTATCCCATAATCGACAATATCTTTCGCTTCTTGCTTTGTAAGTGCATGTAGACAATCTGCACTTGTATATGATTTTTTCATATACAAAAATTTAGCAATATTTTTTTTTAATCTACTTTTCTTAAGTGATTCTTTATGTAATGCACCATGCGGAGAAATAACTGTTGGAATACCTTTAACAAATTTCGACAACAAAATATGAGGTGTCCAGGCACCATGAAAATGTATGATATCTGTAAACTTTTTATATCTTTTAAACAAAAATATAAGTTTTATAAATTCGCATGCTAGATGTATTTTCCCCTTGCCAAGTTTAGTATTTAATACAATACTGTTACTTTCAAAGATTTTATTCTTCTCAAAGTACCTTTGCAGCCCTGAAACAACTGTCGCTATACCGCCTCTGGGAGTTCCAGAAATATATAAAATTTTTATTTTCTTATGATTCATGACTTACTTGACTTAATCCGCTGAATGAACCATGAAAGGGCCGAAACAAGATTTGCGATGAATAAACTATGCTTCTTTCGAATTTGAAAGTTCTCTTGTCTTTTCAATTGTGTATCTGTCATACTGATACCTCCTTCCCTAAAGCTTGCAAGTACTTTTGGTATATAAGAAAACGTTGCTTTTTTTATATAAAACCTCAAAAAAATATCATAATCACCTGATATTTTATATGAAGAATCAAAAGTTCCATATTTTTTATATGTACTTCTTTTCACAAAAGAGGAAGGATGGGGGAATAGCATATCAACCCAAATCCATTTAAAACTATAGGAGAAAACGCCATATCTTTTCCCTGTTGCATTGGCTGTAGAAACTTTTTTTTGCTTCCCATTGATAAAGTAGATATCTCCATAAATAACATCCGCATCGTTTTTCTGATAAACATCAATTATACTCACAAATATATTTTCTTCATAAAAGTCATCAGCATTGATAAGACCTATAATATCACCTTGTGATAAACTAATACCTTTATTCATGGCATCATAGATACCTTCATCTTTTTCACTCACCCAATAGTCGATCTGATCTTCATATTTTTTGATGATATCAACAGTCCGATCAGTAGAGCCCCCATCTATGATGATATATTCCACATTCTCATACCTCTGATTGATTACACTTTGTATCGTTTGCTCTAAATGTTTTTCTCCATTAAATACAACTGTGATGATACTTACTAAAGGCTTATCATCATAAGACTTTTTAAAATACCCTTGAATGCGTAATCCTCCTTCACCTTTTCTATTTTCGCCCTCTGGCAAAAATAAAACCGTTTCAAACTTATCTTCAGGACTATTTTCTATAATAGGTTTTTCTTTTACTAAAAGCCTTGTTGTACTATACTTTTCATCTAAACATACTGCCTTAGTCATTTTTTAAAATATCCTCGTAAAGTTCGATATATTTTTTACTAACCACAACACTATCAAATTCTCTTAGTACTTTCTCTCTAGCATTTTGGCAAACTTCATCATAGTTTGGAGCATTTAGTACCCACTCTATTCCACATGCCAAATCATCAGTGTCAAATGGTTTTGCTAAGTATCCATTTTGTTTATGTTCCACCATATCACGATTCCCACCTATGTCAAATCCAACTACAGGAGTGCCACATGCCAAACTTTCCATAATAGCATTTGATAGATTTTCTTGTAAACTCGGCACTACTATTACATCTACTGCACTATAGAGTGTCACCAGACTCACATCATCAGCCAAGCTTCCCAAATAGTGAGTTTTAAATCCAAAATCAGGTGCATTTTTAGGTTTACTACTTCCAAAAACTACAAACTCTATATTATTAGTTTGTTCTATTTTAGCCATAGCTTCGCTTAATTCTTTAAAGCCTTTTCGTAGGTCACTTGTCGTACCTATAGCCCCAAAAAGCACGAGCTTTTTATTTTGTGGCAGGCCCCAAAGGTCTCTTGCTTTCTGCTTGTCAAATGGTTTAAAAGTATCTGTATCTATTGGATTGGGTAGATTAATATGGTTCTTGTCTTTTAGTAGTGTGCTGTTTTTCGAACATTCATTGAGCCATTTACTCAGTCCTACTATTGTCATCTCTTTTTTAGCAGCAAATACTTTTTGTTTTCGTTCAAAAACTCTTTTGCTCAGATCGTTTTCCTTACCACTTCCTAGCACTTTGCAGTTTCCACATGCAGATTTATATCCTTCACACTCTTCATCATAATGACATCCACCCGTAAATGCCCACATATCATGAAGTGACCAAACAATGGGCGCTTTGATCTTTACAATATCTTCTATGCGCATCATCCCTCCACATATCCAGTGTAAGTGAACGATATCTGGATTTATCTCGTTGATCTTATCAACCATTCCGCTAAAACCTATCCATGAAGTGCTAAAATCTGTTTTAGTTCGTTCTTTGTAAAGTCTTACCGGCAAACTATCTAAAAATGGTCGAAATTGATTGAGATTTTTTTTGACTTTGTTTGTCTCAGTTATCGCCGTATAGTCATCACTGATTTTATTTTGCACCAACATCTGACTATCTATATTTTGAACCAATAGGGCTTTATGCAGCCTATAAGCTGCTCTTGCTGCTCCACCTTTTATGTCATATGTATTCACTATTAGAATTTTCATTTTATAACTAATCTCTTGATAGGTCTTAAAATAGATTTCGTTATTTCAATAATTGGAAAAGTGATTTTTGATAATTTTTCATAAAATCTTATCTTCTTCCAATTTGGTTCAACTTCCTCGACTTTTCTAAAAATAGTTGCATGACTACCTTCTAAAATTCCAATTACTTCAAGCCCCATCATTTTTGCAAACTGATTAAAGCTATATCTAAAATGAAAATCTTGTGGTAAATGACACTTTATCATTGGATAGAAAGCATTTGCAATAACTAAATATCCGTTTAGCTTTACACTTTTTATCATATTGGCAAAATCACTTAACGGGTCTGGTACATGTTCTAAAACATCCGTACTCATTAAACAATCATAATTGGACTCAAGTTTTCCAATAATATTAATATTTTCAAACTCTTTTGCCCTTTTGATTCCAAATTCACTGGGATGTGGCTCATATATATTCATTTGTACTTTTGTATCTTTTCCTGCAACTAATCTCGCCAATGTTCCAAATCCACCACCATAATCAACCACTTTTTCAAATTGGTTTTTGACTATCCAGTCACTAATCTCATGACGATGCCCCATTGAAACTTCATCCTGCTCTATAAACAACCCATTTAAAAGCCAAACAGGATGAGAATAAAATTTCCCAATATTGTCCCAATTTAAATTTTTATTATCACAATTATAATCATCCCAGATTAAGTCCATTAAATACCACATTTGCTCCAAATCATTAGAAATGTTTATATTTTCTCTTTTTAAAAGCTTTTCAATTTCATTTTTTTCTACTTCTGTTAAATTTTTATCTGCTAAAGTTATTTCCATACCATTAGCCTTTTTAATTTACTAAATAAACTTATTTTCATAGTCTTTTTAATTAATTTCAAATATTTTTTCGATTCTTCAATATTGTCTGTAAAATTAAAGCTACTTTTCACATTAAGTATATCTATATAATTTTTTTTATCCCCACAATGTACTCCACTTCCATCATGGCCAATATTCTCTACAAAAGTTTGAACAGGATTTAAACAAAGTCCATTTTTTTTAAAAATAGTTACGTACCAGAATATTGCCCAAGTGTTTATTTTCTTATCTTTATTTGCAATTACTTGACTCCAGAAATCTTCAGCACCTTCAAGATTGAATCTTTTTATATCATCATGACTAAATTCATTTATCGTTTGATCAACATCTTTTTCATAACATTTCCATCTATCGTCCCAAGTAGACCATCCCCAGCAATTCATAGCTCTCCATAAGAAAACATCTTCTTCTCCATCACTTTCTATAGGATAATTCCATCCGCTTATATGCCAAACCTTTTTTTCAGCTTTGTAAAACTCCAAAGCCTCATTCATAAACTTCAAAAAATAAGGGCTTGTCACCAAATCATCCTCAAGAACTATGATTTTCCCATATTCATTTATGATTTTAGTGACACCATCTATGATAGAGTTTGCAAGTCCCCAGTTTTTTCCTCTTTTTATAACTGTGACTTTTTTAAAACCATTTATTGTATCTATATACTCCCGTACCTCATCTACACTTTTTCGGGCATCTTCATTTTTAGCTTCATCACTATAGATAAAAAGTTCACTATTTTTTGCTAATTCATTTTTTTTTAACGCTTCAACTGTTTGTTGTGTATGCCAAGGACGATTATAGACAAAAAGAACTATTGGAGCAAAATTGTTATTTCTCATTTTAATCTTTCAAACAAATCAAAATCAAAATAAAACCCTTTAAGTTCACCTTCTTGATGATAATTAAATCCAATTTTATTATAAAGTGTTTTTATATAAACTAACATTCTTCTACTTTTATTGAATATATTTGAACAATTTAAAATAATTAAAAACATTCCTAATTTGTTCATCATTTTTATATTCATTTACATTCACATGCCACAAAGCATCATCTTGAGAACCTTGAATCGTAGGAAACTCGGTACTTTTCTCATTAACCATTACTGTTTTAGTGTTGTTTAACAATGCCATTGCTTTAAACCAAATATCATCACCTATAGGTGATAAGTTTAGAAATAATTCTTTATCCAATACTTTATTATGCAACGAATTAGATGGATATAGGATTCCTCCTACACCTGTAGGGAATAAGTTAAAAGATGGTTGATTATTTTCAGGAGGACCCCAATTTAAATATGTTTCCAATTGATGATCATTAACTTTTTTCATGAAAGCACATCTATAAGCAATTATAGCATTGGGAAACTCTTTAAATTTACTATATAGTCCTTCTATAAAAAACTTAGGATATATAACATCGTCATCGCAAGTTATAATATTACTTTCTTTAAATTCCTTAATTGTATAAATAAGTTTTTTGTATGATCTTAGATTTTCATTAACAATCCTTATTTCTAAGCCCCTTGATTTCAATTTGAAGATTTTTTGTGGAATTTTTCCCTCATTTAATTCATCTTTTGCTAACCATAATATAATTTTATCAGGTTTAATTGTTTGATTCATTAAAGATTCTATCGTTAAATAAACAATATTGAATCGCTTTGGATATGTTGTTAAACTAACTATTAACGGTTGATTTCTTGAATAAAAATTAACGCCAGAACTTCTCTTTACTAAGTTGTATAACCTATATTTGACAACCTCTAATTTATTTTTTAATCTATTCATTTTATTTATTAATCTACTTTTTATTTCCATAATTTTTTACCTATTCTTATGAAATTAAACGCTTGCGTTTGTTGCCAAAAACATCTTTTAGTTTTGCTATAAAAGAATAACCCAAAATAATTTGCGATAAAATAAGAAATCAATGTAGCAACTGCAGCACCCTGAATATACATTTTTTGGATAAGAACATAATTCAAAAATACATTGATTATTGCACCTACTGTAGTTCTAATCATCCCGTTTATCATCAAATTTTCAGAGATAATCCACTTAGCATTAGCTACCCCTAAAAATGTAAAAACACCTGCCCAAATATGTATCATCAATACACTGCCAGCTTGATTATATTGATTTCCATAGAGGAGATTCACCACCCAGTCAGACAGGTAGGTCATAGGAAGTGCAATAGCTACCGCCATCCACACCATAAGGTCATACAACTTTTGAAGTCTGACATAATAAAGCTCTTCACTGATTTTTTTGGCATTAATAATAGCAGGGAAAAGCGATGAAGTCATCACCATAGGTATGAAGTACCAAGCTTCACTCAGTCTTACAGCTACAGCATATTGTCCCACCGCGTGACTGTCAAGCATCTCTTTAATCATCACCTGGTCTATCTTCATATAAATTGTTACAACTATTCCACTTAATATAAGTGGCCAACTAGCTTTTAACAAACTAAAAGCTACATTTTTTTCAAACTCCCATAATTTCAAAAAAAGGTGATTATGTAAATAAAAATACAAAAAACCCATAGCTAATACAAAACTGTCGAACATTACTACCCAAGCAAATGCGATTAAAGGAGCCTCATTGAGAAGGAGTATGATTTTTATCATAGTTGAGATGAAAAGAGTTATGATATTTGCATAAACTACATACTTACTCAATACTTTACTTTGAAAATACATATCTATTACATTAAAACTTTGAAATATGGTTGCAGAGGCAATTATAAATATCAGTATGTTTGTATAGTGATCATTAGACGTAAAATTAACAGCAATGGCCAAGAAAAGTAAAACTCCAAAAGCGCCAATTAATTTAAGTACAAACGCTGTTCCTAATAGCACATCCCGTTTACTCTCATCCTTCACAAGTTCTCGTATGACAATCCCGTCTAATCCCAATGTAGCAATAGGCGTAAAAAGTCCTACAAAACTTTGAGCATAAGAAAATAGACCAAATTGTTCTGGACCAAGGTACCTTGCCACCCAGATCCCGACAAAAAGCCCCACAACCATGCGCAGGATTTTTTCCGCAAAAAGCCATGAAGTATTTTTAAAGTACCTCATAAAGCCTTGATGATTTTTAAGAGATTTTAATTTTGTGATCATTTTATTGTATCTCGATACAGCAGCATATTGTCTATTCTCATTTTACATTATTTAATTTTGCAATATTATATCTAAATAAAAACTCTTATCTTTAAACTATTCTTTGTATATACTTAATATTCATATAACTTGCCTATACGCCTATCCTTCCTATCACCATTAACACCTTTTACTCATAAATAACTATTATATCCCAAATACACCCATTCATATAATATTTACCCGATTATGCTATAATTTTCCAACTTATTAGGGAAACGAAAACTATATGAAAAAACTTATTCTACTTGGACTTCTTACATTACTGACACTCTCACAGGCTAAAATGGTGGATGCCATTGCCATCATCGTTGAGGGAGAACCTATCACCACTGCAGAGATACGTGCGGTACAAACACAAATGCAGGTTTCCAAAGAGCAGGCCACTGATCTTCTTATCCAGGACCGCCTACAGAAATCGGCCATGAAAGATGTACAGATCGCTGAAGCAGATGTCGATGCAAAAATAGCAACGATCGCAGCACAGAACAACCTTACGGTTCCTAAAATGCAAAAGATACTGAAAGAACAGGGTACCACATGGAACCAATATCGAGCAAGTGTCAAAGAAGCGATGAAAAAAGAAAAGTTCTTTCAGGAAAATGTGGTCAGTTCTATCCCGGCGCCAAGCGAAGATGAACTCAATCTTTTTTACAGAAACCACCAGGATGAATTTACCATTCCTGCCTCTGTCAACCTGATCGAATACTCTGCACCTACAGAAGATAAGATAAAGCACTTTCTTCAGACCAAAGATCCAAAAGGTGTAAAAAGCCGCTCTGTCACAAAGCAGACCAAGGACCTCAACCCTGCTTTGCTTGGCAGTATCTTGCAAACACAAGACGGTTCCTTTACGCGTCCTTTTAATGCAGGAGACCGGTATATAAGCTATCAGGTGCTTTCCAAGAAGGGCAAGGTGAATATGTCTTTTGAAGCAGCCCAGGGTGCCGTTGCCGCAAAATGGAGACAACAGCAGCAAAGTAAAGCGCTCAAAGACTATTTTGAAAAGATCAAAACAAACGCTGATATACAAATACTCAGATAACATCTTATTTATAAACGAAGGAAGAACATGGGACTAAAATCCGATAAATGGATACGCGAAAAATCACTGAACGAAGCAATGATCACCCCTTTTTGTGAAGGACTGGTAGGAGAGGGAGTCGTCAGTTACGGGCTAAGCTCATACGGCTATGACATTCGTGTTACGGATGAATTTAAGATCTTTACGAACATCAACGCCGAAGTGGTGGATCCAAAAGATTTTAATGAGAACAATGTGGTGGATTTTAAGGGGGATGTCTGTATCGTGCCTCCTAACTCTTTTGCCCTTGCAAGAACCGTAGAGTACTTTAAAATGCCAAGCGATACTTTGGCGATCTGTCTGGGGAAAAGTACCTATGCACGTTGCGGTATCATCGTGAATGTGACACCGTTCGAACCTGGTTTTGAAGGGCATATCACGATAGAAATATCCAACACCACACCCCTGCCTGCGAAGATCTACGCCAACGAGGGTATCGCGCAGGTCCTATTCTTGCAGGGCGACGAACAGTGTGAGACGACATATAAAGACAGGTCAGGTAAATACCAAAGTCAAACAGGTATCACGCTCCCGAGAATCCTCAAGAAAAGCTAGCCCCGAAGCACGCCATTTTCCTTCACGCCAAAGTTAAGCTTTGGTGTGAAACCACTTCATCGTTAAAAAGACCATACTACAGAAAAATACAGCTATAATTCCGCATCTATCTATAAAGGATGTGCATGCGTTATTTTTACAGTTCTTTTGTCATTTTGGCACTGGGCATTGTCGGAGCTTATTTTTTGGGCGGTATAGCCGCTGTCTATATCACTTTTCTGCTGATCATTCTTGAGGTCTCTCTTTCCTTTGACAATGCCGTGGTCAATGCAAAAGTGCTTGAGACCATGGACCCTGTCTGGCAGAAACGGTTTATACTTTTCGGTATTCCGATCGCCGTATTCGGTATGCGACTGGTTTTCCCTCTGGCCATTGTATCCGTAGCATCAGGCATGGGGTTCTTTGAGACGCTTGACGTTGCGATACACCAGCCCGGGAAGTATGAAGCGATACTGAAAACCACGGAGGCAAGCATCTTTGCATTTGGTGGCGCTTTTTTGTTGATGGTCTTTTTGGATTTCTTTTTTGAAGAACGGGAGATCAAGTGGGTCAGGTTCATTGAAGGCTCGAAGATCATGAAGCATTTTTCGGCGGTAGCGAACATTGAACTTATCCTGGCCATTCTTACCGGGATAGTTCTGGGGCACATCACTCAGGATTTTACTGTGCTTTTAGCCTTTATGTACGGCGTGCTGCTTCATTCTCTGCTTGGCATGCTCGATCACTTTCTTTCTACAGAAACAGTCAGAAGCGGTATTGCAGGATTTGTCTATCTAGAGGTACTTGATGCAAGCTTCAGTTTCGACGGCGTCATAGGGGCGTTTGCACTGACAAGCAATATCTTTATCATCATGATCGGTCTTGGTGTAGGAGCCATGTTCGTGCGGAGCCTCACCCTCTATTTTGTCGAACACAAGACCCTTTCGGTATTTCGCTATCTGGAACACGGCGCGCATTATGCCATTGGGATCCTGGCCTTTATCATGCTCATCAAGATCAATCTGCACATCAGTGAAGTGATCACGGGGACGATCGGTATCGGGCTGATAACCCTGGCTTTCCTTCATTCTATATGGGAAAACAAAAGAGCACAGGATAAAACACTATAACCCTTTTTGCTCCAGCCATTTGCATAGCATATAGAGAGAGAAGAGATGTTGCTTGAACATCCCCTTCTCCCCTTTTTCCAAATACATTTCAAGTTCAGGTTCATTAAAGAGGTGCATCTTTTCCTGTATCCGTCCGATGACCTCCAGCTCTCCACTCTCCTGCAGCCACTCCATATAAGGATAGTTAAATCCTTTTTTCTTACGATCGACGATCTCTTCGGGAAGGTACTTTCTGGCGACACTTTTCACCAGTGCCTTGGAAGGTTTCAGCATACGAAGCTCCGGGGTACAGGAGAATGCTGCAGCGACCACTTCTTTGTCCAGAAATGGACTTCTTGCCTCGACACTGTGCGCCATGCTCATACGGTCAAGCTTTTGCAGAAAGACATTGCCC
Organism: Sulfurovum sp. TSL1; assembly: GCF_019972135.1. Taxonomy (NCBI): domain Bacteria; kingdom Pseudomonadati; phylum Campylobacterota; class Epsilonproteobacteria; order Campylobacterales; family Sulfurovaceae; genus Sulfurovum; species Sulfurovum sp. TSL1. Next base: position 104,000 of record NZ_BPFI01000003.1, read on the forward strand.
AACATCACCTTGAGATCTACAAAACTGTACCATTCTATAGGCGAGATGTGCCCACTCTGCTCAAACTCTTTCCTATAGGGTTCAAGTGCTTCTAAAGAATGGTTATCTTTCACATTCATACGCAGTAATCTGTTTTGCTGAAGGTCGGTAAACAGTTCTGCAGTGGAGCGGAACAGTGTACTCCCTTCAAAGATACGTTTGTACCACTCCCACTCTTTGTGCATAGAGAAATGCGACTTGAAATAGTGTTTCAGCCATCCTTTGAACTCCAGTCCTTTGGCCAGTTCCAGATCATAAAACTCTTTATAGGTTCTGTATCCCATGAAGAGTTCATCGCTTCCATCACCGGTCAGAACTACTTTAAAGCCCTCTTGATGGACTACCTTCATCAAGTGGTAAAGAGGCAGCATCGCAGGGTCAGCCAAAGGCTCATCCAGAGAAGACACCACCTCCTCTATCGTTTGCAAAAAGTCTGCTTTACTGAAGCATACTTCATGATGGTTGGACTTTATATGTTCTGCTGCCGTTCTGGCAAAAGGACGCTCGTCATACTTCTCATATCCTTCATACCCAATACTGAAGGTATCTACCCGCTGCTTCAAAGAAGCCATTGCAGAGATAAGAGAAGAGTCCACCCCTCCGGAAAGCAGACAGGCGAACTTGACCTCTTTGGGCAAGCGCAATGTTACAGACTCCAGAAGTGCTTTTTCCAAGGTCTGTACTGCATGATCTTCGTTTTCTATGACTTCTGTCTTCTTAAGTGGTGTATAATACTTTTTCTTTATTATCCTCTTCTCTGCCAAAACAAAGGTGATCATTTCGGCTGCATCGACTTGATAGATATGCCTATCAAACGTCCGGGGAGAAAGTGGTGTCTGAAAAGAGAGGTACTGTGTCAGCATCTCTCTGTTAAATGTAAGCGGAATAAGCGAATGGATGGCTTTCATTTCACTGGCAAATACCAATCGCTGGGTATCCAAACTGTAATAGACCGGTTTCTTTCCAAAGGGATCACGGAATAATTTGACCTCTGCCTCTGCGATGACGGCAATGGCGAACATGCCCCGAAGATATGTGACAAAATCATCTCCCCAGACCCTGTATGCTTCATGCAGGACATCTACCTCACTTGCTGCATGAAGACGAAGTGTTTCCGCCAATGCTTCATAGTTATAGATCTCACCGTTAAAAAGTATCTCTACGCCATTACGGCTGATGATTTGAGTGGGTGTTTTCGTTACATTTGTCACAGCAAGCCGATGGACACCAAGAAAATAGCGGTCCCTCACAGAGGTAACCTGTGCATCTATTCCCCGATGGGCCAATGTGTGAAAAGCCTCTTTGGCTTTTGCCTCCTCATAGGTTCCGATAATTCCAAATATTGCACACACCTATCGAACTCCTTGGTTCTTACTGGTTTTCACCATTCTGCTTGCTTAAAATAATACTCTTCTCTTGCTTTTACTCTCTTTTGTGTTACAATGCCAAAAATTGTTCAGTATAAAGTAAGTAAATATGAAAAACCTAATTATAGTAGAATCACCTGCTAAAGCACGTACCATTACCAGTTTCCTCAATAAAGACTATAAAGTCATCGCCTCAAAAGGGCATATTCGTGACCTTCCGAAAAGTACTTTTGGTATTACGGTCGATGATGAGAACGGTGATCTTATACCCAAATACTCCATCCCAAGAGATGCGAACCCCACGGTCAAAGAGTTAAAGAAACTTGCCAAAGAAGCGGAAACGGTCTTTATCGCAACGGATGAGGACCGCGAGGGTGAGGCGATCGGGTATCATATCGCCAAGGCGATCGGAAGAGAACCTACTGAACTTCCGCGTATCGTCTTTCATGAGATCACCAAAAATGCCATACAGCATGCACTTGAAACCCCGCGTAAGGTTGATATGGACTCTGTGGATGCACAGCAGACAAGAAGACTGCTTGACCGTATCGTAGGGTACAAACTTTCACCTCTGCTTGCCAGCAAGATCCAAAAAGGTCTGAGTGCAGGTAGAGTACAAAGTTCGACACTGAAACTGGTAGTAGACAGGGAACGCGAGATCAAAGCGTTCGTGCCTGAAGAGTATTGGACGATCGATGCACTGTTTGAAAAAGACATCGAAGCATCTATCTATGATTATAACGGTCTCAAGATAGAGAAACTGACGGTCAAAACGGAGGCAGATGCCACAGAGATCGTTGCTTCGGCCAAAAGTGAATCCTTTATCGTGGCTTCATTGGAAAAGACCAAAAGAAAGACCAAAACACCTCCACCGTTCATGACTTCAACCCTGCAGCAGACAGCCTCTACCCAACTGGGATTTTCGCCTAAAAAAACGATGATGGTCGCACAAAAGCTCTATGAAGGGGTGAAAACCGACAAAGGTACCATGGGGGTCATTACCTATATGAGAACCGACTCACTGAACCTTGCAAAAGAGGCGGTAACCGCAGCAAGAGAGTACATCCAAAACACTTACGGGGAGAAATATCTCCCCGCTAAAGCAAAGAACTATGCCACAAAGTCCAAAGGTGCACAGGAAGCCCATGAGGCGATCCGCCCTACGATGATCGAGTTTGACGGCAAGACCGCGGCAGACTATCTCTCTGTCGATGAACTGAAACTCTATAGACTGATCTACAACCGATTCCTGGCCTGTCAGATGACAGAAGCAGAGATGGAGTCACAGACACTCCTCTTCAAAGGGGATAAATGTACCTTCAAAGCCAGCGGAAGAAAACTTCTTTTTGACGGGTTCTATAAGGTCACAGGGTATACCGATAAAGACAAACTCTTGCCGGAACTGGCAAAAGGTCAAGCGGTTAGTCTGGATCAGATCAAGCAAGAGCAGCATTTTACAGAACCGCCTGCACGCTACAACGAAGCCAGTCTCATCAAGAAGCTGGAGTCACTGGGTATCGGGCGTCCGAGTACCTATGCCCCTACTGTCACCACACTTCAGACACGTAAATACATTGAAATAGAGAAAAAACGTATCCACCCTACAGAGATCGCCTTTACGGTCACAGAGATGCTTGAAAAGCATTTCCCTGAGATCGTAGACAGCGGGTTTACGTCCAACATGGAAGAGACACTTGATGAGATAGCGGAAGGAAACACCGACTGGCAAACGGTTCTCAAAGCATTCTACACCCCGTTTTTACAGAAGGTAGAAGAGGGGAAAAAGAAGATCAAAAGTCTTAAGGTGGCCATCCCTACTGGGGAAAAATGTCCTAAATGCGACTCCGAACTACTCCTGCGTAAAGGGCGTTATGGCGAATTTATCGCATGCAGCAACTTTCCTAAATGCAAATACACCAAAAATCCGGACGGTACAGAGGTCGAAGGACCGGAAGAGACGGATGAAAAGTGTGAAAAATGCGGTTCGATGATGGTGATCAAAAACTCTAAAAGAGGAAAATTCCTTGCCTGTTCTGCCTACCCGAAATGTAAAAACGCAAAGTCTCTTGAACCTGCGAAAGAACTCACCGTTCCCTGTCCGGAATGTGGAGGAAAAATTCAGGAGAGAGAGGGGAAAAGAGGGAAATTCTTCGGTTGTGTGAACTATCCGAAATGTAAATTCATCGCCAACTTTGAACCTATAGACAAAAAATGTCCGGAGTGCGGATATACTATGGGGATTAAACATCTCAAAAGCGGTGATGTCTATGAGTGCTTTAAATGTAAACATAAAGAGGAGGCAAAGTAATGTCTAACCCTAAACAACAAATATTTTTATGCGCGATCAACAACATCCTCAGCGGCACCTGTAAAGAGGACTGCAAATTCTGTACCCAAAGTGTGCGATACCATGCAGATATCGAACGTTACAGCTACAAGGATATAGGACAGATCGTCTCTGAGGCGAAAGCCGCAAAAGCCAACGGTGCTTTGGGCTACTGTCTGGTCACTGCCGGCAAAGGTCTGGATGACAAAAAAGTGGATTTTGTTGCACGTGCTGCACAGGCGGTCAAGGCGGAGGTCAAAGAGCTCAACCTTATTGCATGTAATGGTACCGCCAGCAAAGAACAGCTTCTCTACCTGAAACAGCATGGCATCGACAGCTATAACCATAACCTTGAAACCTCTGAACGTTATTATGCAGATATCTGTACCACCCATGCCTGGAGTGAACGTTATGAGACGTGTGAGAATGTCAAATCAGTAGGGTTGGCACTCTGTTCCGGAGGGATCTTCGGTATGGGAGAGACAAAAGAGGACAGAGACGCACTTCTGGACGCGATCGCATCTCTGAGCCCTGAATCAACGCCGCTTAACTTTTATCATCCTAATCCTGCACTGCCTATCAAAACAAGGAACATCGAACTGGATGAAGCTATGGCTATCATTAAAAAGGCCCGTGCGCTTCTGGGAGAAGATAAGCTGCTTATGGTCGCTGGTGGACGTGAACTTGTGTTCAACGGAAAAGAAAACCTCATGTTCGAATCGGGTGCAAATGCGATGGTCATAGGGAATTATTTGACCACCAAAGGTATCGAAGCAAGCAGTGATCAAGAGATGCTTGATAGACTTGGCTACAAGGTAGCAACAAGCTGTGATACACACTAATATTGTCCATATACTCACGCTTTCACTGCTGATATGGGGAAGCCCTTTTGTTGCCAAATTTCTGCGTTTGCCTATGCCCCCTGTGGAAATTATATTAGGGTCTATTGTCGCCTATTTCGGGTTTGTCGGCCACAACCCATACTTTAGCCTCATCGCAGAGGTCGGATTTCTCTATCTCATGTTCCTAGCGGGAATGGAAGTCGATCTGAAACAGATCACAAAAAGCCCTAAGAGCGTAATACAGAGATCTATGCTATTCCTCTTCTTCATGGTCGTTTTTTCTATGATCTTTGGTTTTATCTTTGACCTGAATGCCATTGTTATTATCTCTATGCCGCTGATCTCCATAGGATTGCTGGCTTCTTTATCCAAAGTATACGGGAAAGAGGAGTCCTGGATACGTTTAGCCTTTATTGCCGGTGTACTGGGTGAGATCTTAAGTATCGCAGCACTGACCATCTTCGATGCGTACATTACTACGGGATCACCTCTAGAACTTATTTTGAAGGTTGCTTACCTTCTTCTGTTTATTTTTGTGATCTATATCCTCTATAGAATGTTCCATCTGCTCTTTTGGTGGTACCCCGAGCTCAAGAGTGTTTTGGTTCCAAAACTGGACACTTCCGCACAAGATATACGTCTCTCCATGGCCCTGTTCTTCATCATGATCGCTGTCATGCTCTCACTGGAGTTAGAGGTAGCCTTAGGAGCATTTATTGCAGGGATAGCGATCTCTGCATTCTTTCATCATGAGAAAGAGCTTGAAGAAAAAATGTCCAGCCTCGGCTTTGGTTTTCTGGTGCCCCTCTTCTTTATCCATGTCGGTGCATCTTTTGATCTGAAGGCGCTTACACTGGAAGGGATTGTTCCCGGAGCACTGCTGATTACGGTTTTGATGATCGTTGCCAGACTGTTTGCTGCGATCGTATTGCGGGGGATTAACGGAAGTTCGAAGGATGCTATACTTATAGCGCTTTCTCTTTCTATGCCATTGACCCTTCTTGTGGCTGTTGCAACCATTGGATATGACACAAAGTTATTAGACCAGTTGACCTATTATCAGTTGATCTTGGCCAGTATATTTGAGATATTGATCGCTATGACCGTTATCAAGGCTTTACAGGTAAAGAATCGCCCCAATAAAAAAGAGGTCAACCACGATTAAAAGAGCAGATACGCTTACTCAGCATCTGCCTTTCTCATCTCTTGTACTGCTTCCCAGTATGCCTTATCTGCGGCTTCTTTTGTTGCCTTCTTTTCCGCATCAAGATCAATCTCTGTACCTGTCGCTGCCGTTTCAGCTTTTTTTGCAGCTGCTTCTTTTTCAGCTAACGCTTTTTCCGCTGCTCTGGCTTCTGCTGCTATTTTGTCTAATTCCGCTTTTTCTTGTGCTTCTTTAGCAAGTTTCTCAGCTCTTTTTTTCTCATAAGCTTCTACTTCACGCTTCTCTTTTTCAGCCTGCTCTTTAGCTTTTTTTAACTCTTCTTCTTTCGCAGCGATCTGAGCCAGTATTGCTTCTTTTTCTTTTTGAGCTTCAGCTTCTTCTGCTTTTTGCGCTTCCACTGCCTCTGCCTTTTTCACTGCTTCAAGTTTTTCAGCTTCTTCTTTTTTTTTGGCCTCATCCATAGCCTGTTGACGTATAGCCTCAGCGCTGTCGGTTTCAGACCCGTTTGCTTCGTCTACTGCGATCTCTTCTTCCGCTGCAGCCTCTTCTACTTCCACAGCTTCAGGAGCATCCATTACATCTTCTTCCTCATCTGCGAACTCATCATCAGAGCCTGCTGCATCTCTCAGGTCTGAAAGGAATGAATGTGTCTTGATATCAATATCTCTAAAACCCGATGCATTCGCACTCATAAATAATACCGCCATTACTGCCCATAGATACTTCTTCATCCTTACTCCTTAGGTTCTAACTGTTTTAATTCAAAATACTCTTTTTGAAGTCTTTGATTTTCTACTTTTAATATTTTCTCTTCAAGAGACAAGCCTTGTTTTTTCTCTTTTAACTGATTCAAAACAGTTAGTGAGTTCTCCCCATAGACCAAGACACCAACATAGATGCCAAAGAGAAGGATACCCAGGACTGTCACTAAAAAAGTTTTTAGTGACAGCCCGGCTATGCTATCTTCCTCTCTCGGACCTGCCATATATTATACCTTCATTTACTTTGTAAAAATTGACGCACCCAAATACTCAAACTGACCGAGTTCCGCTTCGATCTCAAGCAGTCTGTTATATTTGGCGATTCTGTCGCTTCTTGCCGTGGATCCCGTTTTTATTTCACCGGTATTCAATGCGACAGCAAAGTCTGCGATAAACGTATCTTCGCTCTCTCCTGAGCGGTGAGACATCACGCACGTATACCCGCTTCTTTGCGCAAGACGTACCGTTTGCATCGTCTCAGAAACCGTTCCTATCTGATTTGGTTTGATCAGGATAGAGTTTGCGATCTCTTTTTCGATCCCCTCTGCCAGAATAGATACATTGGTTACAAAGAGGTCATCCCCTACAAGCTGTACTTTATCTCCCAGTACTTCTGTTAGATGCTTCCAGCCCTCCCAATCATCTTCACTTAATCCATCTTCGATCGAAACAATAGGGTACTTCGCACACATATCGGCATAGTATGCGCTAAGCTCTTGAGATGTCAATTCTCTGTTCTCTGACTTAAGGACATACTTGCCTGCATCATTGATAAGTTCAGAGGCAGCCACATCAAGCGCAATAGCGATCTGTTCACCCGGCTTGTATCCGGCTTTTTCTATCGCTTGCATGATGACCTGGATAGGTTCTTCGTTTGACTTAAGGTTTGGAGCAAAACCACCTTCATCACCGACCGCTGTACTCTCGCCCATCCCATCGATGATCTTTTTAAGGTTGTGGTATACTTCTGCACAGGCTCTCAGTCCTTCTGAAAATCTATCAAATCCTACCGGCATGACCATATACTCTTGGAAATCTACAGAGTTGTTCGCATGTTCTCCACCGTTAATGATGTTAAGCATTGGTACAGGCATCACTACGGCATTCGCTCCGCCAAGATAGCGGTAAAGCGGCATACCCATGCTTTTCGCAGCTGCACGTGCCACTGCCATAGAGACACCAAGCACCGCATTGGCACCCATGTTCCCATAATTATTCGTACCGTCTACCTCTTTCATCACAAGGTCAACTTCTGCCTGGTTGAAGGGACTAAGACCGACAAGTGCATCGCTGATCGGACCATTCACATTTTCACAAGCTTGCAGTACCCCTTTGCCCATATATCTGTCACCGCCGTCACGAAGTTCAAGCGCTTCACGTTTACCTGTACTCGCACCGCTAGGAACAATAGCACTTTCTACTGTCCCGTCACTCAAACTTACTGTTGCTTTTACTGTAGGGTTTCCTCTACTGTCCATCACCTCTGTTGCTACGATCTCATCGATAAAAATCATCTCTATCCTTTACATATTTACTATTTTACATTTACCTATTATTTTATCGAATTTTACCCAATACTTAAATGAGTATCGTAATCAAAAAACCATTAGGAAGTCAGAGTGTATCATAATGTGAAGTTTTGCTCTGCATCATCTCACAAAAAACCTAATTTAAAAAAGTATGAGGGAACCCTTAGAGGATTTAAACGTAGTGCAATGCGTAGTATTTTAGTATATTTGATGCTGACAGAAGTGTATCAGATCATCCTGGAACCTCTAGCAGTATGTGAGGTTCCAGGAGATAGGTTTCTATTTAGTCTTCGACCATCTCGCTCTCATCTACTGCCAGTGCATCACCAAAACCTAGGGCTTCTTTGATCTTGCCTTCCAACTCTGCCATCAGTTCAGGATTTTCTTTGATGGTGATCTTTGCATTTTCTTTTCCTTGTCCCAGTTTCTCACTGCCATAAGAGAACCATGCACCTGATTTGTCTATAATATCCATCTTCACACCATAGTCAATGAGCTCTCCCACAAAAGAGATCCCCTCTCCGAACATAATGTCAAACTCTGCCTGTCTGAATGGAGGTGCCACTTTATTTTTCACTACTTTTGCTTTAACACGGTTCCCTATGGAAGATTCACCCTGTTTGAGTGTTGCGATACGGCGTACGTCAATTCGCACAGAACAGTAAAACTTCAAGGCATTCCCCCCTGTCGTTGTTTCCGGTGATCCATATCCCATGGTACCGATCTTCATACGAATCTGGTTAATGAAGATCACCGTTGTGTTCGTTTTATGCAGGATAGCAGTGAGTTTACGCAGTGCCTGTGACATCAGTCTTGCCTGCAATCCGACATGTTGATCTCCCATATCCCCCTCTATCTCACTTTTTGGTGTAAGTGCGGCAACAGAGTCAACGATGATCAGATCAACCGCTGCTGATCTTGCCAATGTTTCAAGTACATCCAGTGCCTGTTCACCAAAGTCCGGTTGAGAGACCAGGAGATTATCCGTATCCACACCCAGATTTTTGGCATAGGCAACATCCAGCGCATGTTCCGCATCGATGAATGCACACACCATACCTTTTTTTTGTGCCGAAGCAATGGTCTGCAGCGCAAGTGTTGTCTTACCTGATGACTCAGGACCATAGATCTCTATAATACGCCCTTGAGGTATACCGCCTATTCCTAATGCCATATCTAAACCAAGTGAGCCTGTTGAGATAGACTCGATAGGTTCGAATTCTTTGTCTCCCAGTCTCATCAATGTACCTTTACCAAACGTCTTGTCGATCTGTTTGATTGCCATATCCAGTGCTTTTTGCTTGTTCGCATCCATTGCCATTGTCATATCCTTAACCTTAATGTTGAATTCTAGCACCATTCTAGTACGTTTCTCTTGCAACTTTAAAAAATATGTCAAATTGACATGTTTTTTATAATATTTTCTCAAAAGTTGCCACAAATACAAACAATGATAAAATACACCATCCCAACAAAGAGAGTACCCCAGACTATGAATCCTATACAGTTAGCCCATTCCCCGGATGCAGATGATATTTTTATGTATTTTGCCATTAAATTTGGCTGGGTTGATACCAAAGGCTATACCTTTGAAAACATTGGACTGGATATTGAAACACTTAATGTGGAGGCACTGAAAGGAACCTATGATGTCTCTGCCATCAGTTTTGGTATGTACCCGCTCATCAAAGATGAGTATGCGCTGCTTCGTACTGCAGTGAGTTTCGGTGAAGGGTATGGACCCAAGCTCATACGACGCAAAGAGACAAAACTAAAACGAAATTTCAAAGTGGCCCTTTCCGGAAAATACACGACCAATGCCATGCTTTTCAGAATCTATTACCCAGATGCAAGGCCTGTCTATATGGATTTCCTTGAGATAGAAGAGGCTGTGGTTTCGGGTAAAGTGGATGCAGGGGTGCTGATCCATGAGTCCATCCTGGATTTTGATGCAAGTTTGGAAGTGGAAAAAGAGGTGTGGGATATTTGGGTAGAGTTGGCAGGAGAAGGTCTGCCTTTACCGCTTGGCGGTATGGCGATACGAAGAAGTCTGCCACTGAACCGTGCCATCGATATAGAAAATATTCTCATAGAGGGTGTCAAAGTGGCCAATGAGAGAAAAGAAGCGCTCTGTGCCAAACTAGAGGCAGAACATCTTGTGCGTATCTCAGATGAAATGCTTCAAAAATATCTTGATATGTATGCCTCTGATGACTCTGTCCAGCTCTCTGACCTTCAGATCAAAGCACTGGACAGACTCTACGAGTTAGGCTTTCAGCATGGTTTATGGGAGACACCTATCAAAACGGAAGCGTATTTGATCCCTAAAGAGTATGAAGCCCTGCGGTACAGTTAAATGTTTTTTAAGACCATAGACTTCTCCAAATACTCCAGTATCAAAGTGGGACAGCCTACACAAGTACTGATGATAGAAGAAGAAGACACCCTGCCCACTGACAGATACCTCATCGGAGGTGCGAACAACCTGCTTGTCTCACCCACACCTCCGCCACTGATGATGCTCTCTAAAGATTTTGCTACGATCGCGCACGAAGGGAACATGTTGATTATTGGTGCAGCGACGCCTACGGGACGCATCGTATCCTATGCGAAGAGACATGATATCGGCGGTTTTGAGTTTTGTGCCAAACTCCCCGGTACACTGGGCGGTATGCTTGCGATGAATGCAGGGGTCAAAGCCTATGAGATATTTAATATTTTACACTCTATAAAGATCAATGGCGAATGGATTTTAGCCGAGGAGATAGAACACGGCTACCGTTTCGCCAAGCTGGGGGGTATTGCAACCCATGCAAAGTTTGAGGTACAGCATGGTTTTAACCAGAAGCTTCTGGATGAACTGCTCACACTGCGATCCAATCAGCCTCTTGAACCCAGTGCGGGTTCCGTATTTAAAAACCCTGAAGGTGATTATGCCGGACGACTGATAGAAGCTGTGGGACTAAAAGGTGTAAGAAAAGGTCAAATGCGGTGGAGTACGGTGCATGCCAATTTCCTGGTCAATTTAGGGGGTGGAACGTATGGGGAAGCCAAGTCGCTCATAGACTTGGCAAAAAGTGAAGTGCTACATAGATTTAATATAGCACTAGTAGAAGAGATAAAGATCCTCTAAAACTATTTTACCTCTTTCGATCCAGAGAAGACATACCCTTCACCTAAACAACGGACACATCGAATATAATTAGACTCACTAGGTTTTCTTGCATATTGCATTGCGTCTGCTGTAAACACCACATAATATCTGTTCTCTGTAGTAGGTGTAGTTGACCAGAAGTCTGAAGCACGAGAGTATGCAAATGGATTATCTTGAGGATTATGTACATGAGATAACTCCTCTGAAGTAGGCAATCTCCAATCATTATGTCCCGCATAGTTCAATGTACGACAATAGTTCACTGCATGGCTATGCTTCCCTGCTTTACCTACCGAGTGCCCACGTTTATACGCACCATCTTCCCCATCTGTATAGGCTGCATCCTGCCACATAAGGCCTGCATCCGATTCAACGTAGACTTTATTGGTTTTACAAGGTGTTTTTGATACTTCCACTACAGGTGCAAGCGTTTCGGTTGTATCTCCCCCTGCCATCAGTAAAGTAGTGAACATAGAGAGACATGCCGATATTAGTACTTTTTTCATATTTTTCTCCTTTGGTGACCCAATATTATTCAATATCATAATATAAGATTCATCAAACCAAGCTAAATTTTACATATAATCTGAAATAATCTAATATTATACAAAAAATCATGCATGTATTTCTATCGTTACACCCTTTTCAACCGCAGACCAAAGTGTATCCATCGCAAGGTTTCGGACTGCCATACATCCCTCTGTCCAATCACGCGAAAGGGTATATTCATCCCCCCGTCCATCCGCATTCCATTTTGGTTGCCCATGGATCGTGATATATCCACCCGGATTTACACCTCTTCCCCTTGCTTTTGCTTTATCCGCCTCGCTGGGATAAGAGATCATCAGCGATCTATAGAGTCTTGAATCGCATTTCTTTCTCACAATGCTATAGGTGCCTTCCGGCGTTCTATAATCCCCCGCCTTTACCTTGTTACCGGCATCGGCTCCACCATTAGCACCCAGAGAGATACGGAACTTTTCAACCACTTTGCCATCTTTATAGGCATACAACACTCTTTTTTTCTTATAGACAACGATTTTGTCTATTTTATTGCTGTGGTCTATTTCTGCCCCGCTTGCCAATTCTTTTATGCACTCTTTTGTTGCATACGGTGTAGGATCCGCCTTCCCGTAATAAGGTGTTTCTCCACACCCCACAACAAATAGCGCAACAAGCAGGCCCAGCAAACTTATTTCTATCTTCATGACTTTCCTTTCAGGAGGGTGATCAACCCCAATCCTCATTTTGACGTTTGGATTTATGTTTGTCTTTCTTGTAAGAGGTACCGTTCTTTAACTTCTGCAGCCGATTCAGATTGCTCATCTCTGCTTCACGTATAGTAGAAAGGTCCTTATCCGTGAATGCCTCAGCCAGACATGTATTTTGATAGATGCGAGCAATATACTCTTTGAGCTGTTGATGATACTCCGATTCTAACTGCACCTCTTCTTTTTCATCAAACTTACTTTTCAGCTGCCCAAATTTTTTTATAAAACCTTCCGCTGTGACATGCTCGTCTCTGAACATACGGAAAAGGTTTTTACTGATCTTTTCCAGTTCCACTATATATTTCTGACGATTAAATTTATCGATCTGTTTTTGCGTATATCTCACAAGCCACCTTTATCGTATAATAATAGGAACACCTTCACGCACAGCATACCACAACTCTTTCATTGCAGAGTTTGTCACAGCTACACATCCCTGGGTCCAATTTTTAGATAACGTATAGCTGTCTCCCTTACCATCTGCATTCCAGGTAGGCTGTCCATGAAGCGTCACTGCACCACCCGGGTCAACACCCCTTCTGGCAGCACTTACTTTGTCTTCAGGACGTGGATATGAGATACAAAGGGACCGAAAGTATTTAGGAGAACAGAGTTTTCTGGAGATCCAAAATTCACCTTCAGGGGTTCTGTTGTCTCCTTGCTTCTGCTTGTGACCTATCGGGTTTTTCCCTAAAGAGACAGGCAGTGTATTTTGTACTTTTCCCTCTTTATACAAATACATTTTACGCTCTTTTTTGACCACCACGATCTTGTCGATACTTTCACCTTGAGAAAAATCTTCGGCCTCCAGTAACTCCTCTTTGCACTCTGCTAAAGTATAATGGTTATCCACCACAGTGGGTTCAAGCGGTTGCCTGCATCCTGTCAACCATAAGAGTATCATAAATCCATAGAGGTATCGCATATTTTTTACTGTCCTTCAAGCGTATAATCGGGATATTTTAGCACAAGTTAGATAACTAACGGTAAATAAAAAAGAGTGAAAATAGAGAGGGGGAATAGCGGATAGAGATAAACACTCTTCATCAGAAGAGGTTTATCTCAAAAGAGAGAGCAAATTATAAAGCTGCCTTAGCTGCTGCCAATGCTTCTTCGTAGTCAGGCTCTTGAGTAATTTCCGGAACCACTTGCTTATATGCAACTTTACCATCTTTACCGATCACAAAGATCACTCTCGCCATGATACCCGCTAAAGGACCATCAGCCAAAAGCACACCGTAATTGTTAGCAAAATCTTTGTTTCTGAAGTCTGAACATACTTTAATGTTATCGATTCCCGCAGCGCCACACCATCTAGCTGCTGCAAATGGAAGGTCCATAGATACTGTAATAACCTCTATACCCTCAAGGTTCGCTGCTTCAGCATTAAATCTTCTGGTCTCTGCATCACATACACCTGTATCAAGTGATGGTACGGCACTGATCAATTGCACTTTACCTTCACCACCGATTGTCTCATCTTGAAGCATTGGATCACAGTTGACTACTGTAGTTACGGGTGCTGTATCACCTACATTGATTTCTGTACCTGCCAGGTTACATACGATGTCGTTTTTAAATGTTACTGTTGCCATTTAATTTCCTTTAAAATAATTATTGTGCAAGTATTATCTCTTAAATAAGATAAATTTACTCTTATTTTTTTCAAAAACTAAATGTGTCATCTGTATTTAAGGGCAAAACCGGAATCTATCACCTGCTCAGCGTTCTCTACATTCCTGGAATTCTAGGGATCTTTCCCAGTTTGGAATAACGGCAGTACCATCCCCACATCTTTTTCATCCAGTGACCCACGATAGGCATAGGGATCATTTTCCCACCCTTGTCACTGCGATAGACAAAGGCTGCGCCATTTCCTGTATCCATTACACATAAAATATTCAAATGTTCCATATAGCTTCGTTTGGAATCTATGTTTTGTATGTCATTCAAAATATTATAGGCTACATTCTTAGCCATGACCTCAGCGACATGCCCCTGTTTTGCTCTCCACTCAGGCCCCATAAGCGATGCAGAATCACCAATGGCATACACGCCATCAAAGCCTTCTATCTCATTATACTCATTGGTCACCACATACCCGGCATCGCTTAGCGGAAGTCCAGACGTTTTGAGTACATGATGTCCGGTACCTGCCGATATGAACATCGTCAGGTCCGATTCCAGTTTTGTCCCATCTTCAAAACAGATACCATCTTTTTCAAAATGGGTGATCTTACTGCCTACTTTTTTCTGGATGTTCGTCATTTCGAACATCTTGTCCATCATCACTAATGCTTTTTCACCCATCTTCTGTCCGGGTTTTGCCATAGGAGCAAAAAAAGTAAGTTCAAAATTTTCACGAACCCCTTTTTTCTTCAGATAGGTATCCACATTAAAGAGCACTTCAAATGCAGGTCCCCCACGTACCGCAGAGGTATCTTTGGGATTACCGCCAAAGCCCATGGCAATTCTTCCCTCTTTTTTCTCTATCAATGTATCCAAACGTTCATAAAGTGCCGTAGCCTCTTCTGGCTTACCGCAGATTGAAAGTGTATGCTCCAACCCTTTCAACTGCATCTTGTCCTGACCGAGTGCAACAACGATATAAGGGTACCCTTCCAAGATACGTCCACTCTCTAAAATAGCTCTTTTAGCCTCTGCCTCTAACTGCAATACCGGATCAACAATAAGCTGGAATCCATGTTTCATCGCCAGCTTGTCCAGAGGCACAGAGACATCTTCCCTCGTTGCTTCACCTGTTGGTATCCAGATGGAAGTAGGATAGATATAAAAATAATCCCTGTCACTCACCAGTGTGACATCCAAGTCTTGCTTTTTCAGATAGATCGCTGCTTCAACGCCTGCAAATCCGCCACCCAATACCAATACTTTACGCATCTGCCCTCCTCCTACTTGAATATGCTAATGGCTTCTTGGGTTTCCAAACGGTCTGACACATTCGAATTTGCGATCAATATACCATAGATAGCCCCTACCAATAATCCGGAGAGGATCACGATCCATACCGTTAATCTTTTTTCCGTACTTCCTTTACCTTTATAATCCTCAATGTTGTCAAGTGTCGGTTCTGTACTATGCATCGTTTCTCCTATTTTTTCACTAAGTCTGCACGAGGGTAGAAAAAGACCTGTTCTCTTTCCACCATGATCTTCTCTTTGTCATCGGTAGCATAGGCCCTTATCACTATAGGGATAGGGACATCTTTTCTTGTATTGTTTGCCAGTTGCTCTGTTGTTTCCAGGACCACTACTTTTTTCTTTTTCTGGCCTGCACCAAGATCAAATGGCTCCGAAGGTCTCCTGATGGTGATCTTGTCATTGCCTACGATCTCAAAGTAATAGGTATGGTCTTTGCTGTCGGTATTGGCAAACATGAAAATATAATCATTCTGTACGACACCGTTGTCCAGTACCTTATAGAGTCTTTGACTTTTGTTGATATTTAAAAGCATATGCTCTTTTTTACTTCCCATCACGAACAGTGTCACAAGTACGATCATAAGCACGGCAAAATATGCGATAACTTTGCCTCTAAAGTAGTTCGTTTTGCCTTCATGACGAAGGGTCTCTTTTTCACTTGACCACTGTACCAGACTCGGTTTACCTAATGCACCCATCACTGAAGTACAGGCATCTACACACTCCAGACAGTTGATACATTCAAGCTGCAGTCCTTTACGGATATCAATATGTGTCGGACAGACGGTCACACAACTTTCACACGTGGTACACTCGGCATTAGGCTCCACGCTTAGAAGATCTTTCTGTTTCGTAAATTTCTTTTCTCTCTCATATCCATGCCCTTCATAGATCTCGCCACCTCTTATAGGGTCATAGACTGCCATGATCGTATCATCATCATAGAGTACAGACTGCACACGGCTGTAAGGACAGACATAGACACAAAAATTCTCTTTGATGAAGACCACATCAAGTATGATGAACAGTGCCGTACTCACCAATACACCTAGCAACACCATATGTTCAGCAGGATCGCTCAAATACCTGAAGAAGTCTTCAGGCGGTACAAAGTACCATAAAAAGTTGGCAGAAGCTATAAATGCCAACACGGACCAGAGCAGGATAGCGATCACAACTTTCACTTTGTTTTCCATTTTGCTCATATCGGGTTCTTTCTGCTTGTTTTTGATCTTTTTTCTCAATCCTAGGAGTTTTGTCTCTATACCATCTCTATAGATCACCCTGAAAATGGTCTGAGGACAGGCCCAACCACACCAGGCTCTACCCCCTACTGCCGTGATGGCAAAGATACCCAGGAAAAGGAGCATAAGCAAAAACGGCATCAGGTAAAGCTCTTGCATATCAAAAGCGATCCCTGCCAAATGCAACTTCTTCTGATCAAAACTCAATAAAAAGAGATGGTTGCCATTGATCGTGATCCATGGCGTGACCATGGCAACGACCGTTGCAGCTGCATAAAACCAGTATCTTTTGATACGGTAAGGCATCCACCCTTTTAAATACTCTTTTGCCTGATTTTTCTTTGGTTTTTCTGTTGATATTGTAGATTCCATTTATGACACCTTTCGTTGTTTTGCTTCTTTCTCTTTTTCAAACGGACAGATCAGTACGATATTGTCCATATCTCTGGCACCTTCTGATGGGTTCATCTCCATCCATGCCCCTTCTACTAACTCTCTGATCCCGCGTGACTCGATATAGTCTTTCAGGGAACTGCGGCTTACGCCCAACTCTCTGGCTATCGCACTGACATTCATTCCGCTTCTCAAAAAAGAGATGATCTCTCTCTGATGGATATCGAACTTGGAGCTTGATTTGCTCCCTTTTGGGCGTCCTATCTGGTTGGTCTTCTCTTTTTCTTCCTCTCTTAATGCATTTAATAAAGGAAAGATCTCAACCATACTGGTCTCTTTGTTCATGACCAGATTTGAGTCTACGATCCAAAGATCAACACTATGACTTAGCATACAATTTATTACCTTTACCAATTCTTCAACTTTGTCACTCAAAACGAACAAAGACGAGACGATCACGGTATACCCTTCTTGCATAGTTTGCAAAAATGCTTCAAAATCCTTCCTTTCATCCAAAAGAAGATTTTTCGTCGCGTATTCAACCACTTCCTGACCAATATCCAGTTCATTTCTCAGTGCAAATGCAAGAATATCACTCTGCTGTGTGGTCAAATGCGGAAACCCTGGCACCTGCCTCATATATGCATAAACCATATTATTCCTTTTGATAATTTTTATTATATTATCTTATGTGATGATAAAAGTCAAGTAATTTTAGACTATTTTCGTCATTTTTAGCACAATCATCGTCATTTTTTCTTCCTTGCACCTATTTTATGTTAAAATACGCCTAGAGAAACAAGCATGAGGATAAAAAGTGAACCTTACACACCTAGATGAACAAAACAAACCCAAAATGGTCGATGTATCAGACAAAGAAAACACTACCCGTATTGCTACGGCAAGCGGAATCATAGAAGTAGGACAAGCTGCCTTTGATGCTGTACTGGAAAATACGGCAAAAAAAGGACCCGTGCTGCAAACTGCGGTCATTGCTGCCATTCAAGGGACCAAACAAACCTCAACACTCATCCCTATGTGTCACCCCCTTATGCTGACCTCCGTCAAGACGGATATTGAAGAGCTTCCTGACCTCCCGGGGTTTAAACTCACGGTCACGGCAAAACTCAACGGACAGACAGGGGTCGAGATGGAAGCGCTTACGGGGGTCAGTGTAGGACTGCTGACGATCTACGATATGCTCAAAGCCATTGACAAAGGGATGGTCATTAAAAATGTACAATTGGAACAGAAGTCCGGCGGAAAGAGTGGCGATTTTAATCGCGCATAAGTTTCAAGAAGGAGAAAAAGATGATCTTAGATGACAAAACACCCCAAAGACCACAAATCGAGTACCCCACACGATGGGGCTTTAAACTCATAGGCAGAGACAAAGAAGCCCTTTTACGATGTATCAAAGAAGCCATGGGAGACAAAGAACACCTTTGCTCTTTGGGAAACTCATCGCGAACAGGAAAATTTCATACCTATAACGCCAGTTGTGTTGTTGAAACAGAGGAAGAGAGAAACCGTATCTTTAAATACTGCCAGGATCATGATGACGTGGATATGGTGATCTGATTCATCCTCCGATTCTGAAGTACTAGAGACCCCTTCTGCTGCTCAACATTTTATCGGCACTCAAACTCACCAGCATAGAGACGACCACATAGGCCAAAAAGAAATACAACCCTACTTGCACCTCAGCATGACTGACATCAGAGCCGTTGCTTGTGAGATACACCAGCAACGTAGCCACCACAAAGACATCCAGCATGGACCATTTCCCGATCCATTTGAAAAACGTTACGATACCGTGAGCAAACCTGCTCTCCATCACAAGCGCCACAAACATTAAAGAGAGCGTTTTAAAAAACGGTATGAGTATAGAAAAGAGGAGGATCACCAAGGCTACCGCGATCTCGCCGCTCTCCCATAACTTCACCACGGATCCCAAGAGACTTTTGGACTCAAAAGAGAGTACGACATCACCGATATAGTCGAACTCTTTATGGATCGTCACGGTCAGCAGGGGAGCAAAAAGACCAAAAGTTAACACAATAAGTGCCGACAAACCGCCAAAAAATGTGAACAGCCTCAAGTCAACAAGAAAAGCACTGATCAAGATCACGAGAAGTACACCCATGACATAGAGGGTATAACGCTTCGCTTCTCTCTGATGCTCTTTTTGTGCGATCATGGTCTCTTCACGTAAACGCCTCTTGTCATTCTCGTAGTATCCCAAGCTGAACTTCTCCGCCCATCGTTTTGCCTGGTACTCGGCTTGCGTTGAGATCTCTTTATCTATGACCAGTGTTTGCGTACGCGCTTCATACTGCTTTGCCTGCGAATATGCCTGCAGCCCAAAATACCCCATGATGATCACCAATAAGGACAATAACAGCATCATTATCTTTTTATTCATAGAGAGATTATACTATAATCACTGCTATGAATATAGATACATTAAAACAGATAGCACTGGACGCAGGCAAGATCGTCAAGGAAGGGTACACTTCCCACAAAGAGGTCTCGCATAAAGGGGTGGTTGATCTTGTCACCGAATTTGATCTTAAAACCGAAGCCTTTATCATCGATCAACTCAAAAAAGCATTTCCTGCCCATACCCTTGTAGGAGAAGAGAGTCACCATGGAAGTTACCACCATGATAAGGCCATTTACATTGACCCCATCGATGGTACGACCAACTTCGTCCACGGCATCCCGTATCTTGCGATCTCACTTGGCGTCTGGGAACAAGGAAAACCTATACTGGCTGTTGTCTATAACCCCATTTTGGAAGAGCTCTACTGGGCTGTACAGGGGGAAGGTGCGTATTGTAATGGACAAAGGATCGAGGTGAGCCCACAAAGCAAGCTTCAAAATGCACTGATCGCGACAGGATTCCCTTATGCCAAGGTCAATGCCGGCATTGAGTACCAGTGGGTGATCGACTGCATGACCAACCTGCTGCCGCATATCCAGGATATCCGCAGGCTGGGCGCAGCAGCAGTTGATCTATGCTATCTTGCCCATGGGAAGGTAGAAGCCTTCTATGAGATCGATCTCAAACCGTGGGATGTAGCTGCAGGGATCTTGATCGTACAGGAAGCCGGTGGACGGATCAGCAATGTGGACAATGCGCCATTTGATTTTGATGATAAAAGTATTGTTGCGAGCAATGGTAAAGTACATCAACAGCTGATAGACTATTTAGAGAAGATCTAAATACCTAAAGAGCCTGTTTTTTATTTGCTTTCTGATTTTTGAGGAAAGAAGTAGAGCATCACCAATAGCCATACCACAGCAAGGTCTATAGCCACATCTGCAAAGTTGAATACTGCAAAATCAAATCCACAATGCCAGGCAACATAATCCACTACGCCCCCATGCACAAAACGATCATACACATTACCCATTGCACCGCCTATCAGCAGCCCTACAGGAAAGGCATAACGCTTGATATACCCTTCTTTAAATACAAAGAACAATATCGCCACCACAAGGAGTGCCTGTATCCATTTAAGGGTAGGTCCGAGAAATGACAGCATAGAGAAAGCCACACCTTTATTATAGTGCAGCTCAAGGTCTATACATTGTCCCGGACGATAGTATCCCTCAATAAAAATCGATTTGATATTCTGGTCTATAATGAAGGTCCCCAAAAGGACCAGGAAAAAGACAGCAAAAGCTCTCATTAAGCTAATGCCCTTTTAAAGAATATTACACACTCTTGCATGATCTCTTCAACTTTTTTTTCATCTTTTCCCTCGAGCAAAAGGCGTATTTTATTTTCTGTTCCGGAGTAACGGAAAAGATGACGTATGCCTAACCCTTCAATTTTTTCTTTGAGGGCATCTAACCCTTCGATCGTATCAAAATCTCTTTTTTCCTGGATCAGAAGGTTCACTAAAAGTTGCGGGTACGACTCATAGGGATTAAATGCTTCACTCGCCTTTTTACCCGTCTCTACCAAGTATGCCAAAGCCTGCAGTGCGCTGGAGATACCATCTCCCGTCTTGGCATAATCTGAGAAAATGATATGCCCACTCTGCTCTCCACCAAAGTTCATCCCATATTGCTGCATCATCTCCACGACATTTTTATCTCCTACTGCAGAACGGTGGAGTGTAAGCCCCTGTGAAGTCAGATACTCACCAAGTCCCTGATTGCTCATCACTGTAGCAACCATCCCGTCACCTTTGAGTGTCCCTTGATTCTTAAGATGTACCGCAAGCACACCCATCAACTTATCTCCATCAACGACTTCACCCTTCTCATCTACCATCACAAGCCGATCCGCATCACCATCCAAGGCGATGCCCACATCTGCACGATATTCCAGAACCGCTTTTGCCAGATACTCCGGATACATCGCTCCACATCCTTCATTGATGTTAAATCCGTTAGGCTTGTCACATAACACCACAACCTCTGCACCAAGCTCCTGTAGGATCGTAGGGCCGACAATATATCCCGCTCCGTTCGCACAGTCAATTACGACACGTTTACCCGATAGAGTAGCTGTTTCGGGAAAAGAGTTTTTGATATGTACGATGTACCGACCGACCACATCATCTATTCTTTTTGATTTCCCAATCTCTTTACCTGTCACCTGTGCTGTTTCTATCTGCGCATCGTCCTCATAGATCGCTTCTATCTCTTTCTCTTTTTCACGGTTCAATTTGTTTCCGTCCCAGTCAAAGAACTTAATACCGTTATCATAATAGGGATTATGGCTTGCAGAGATCATGATCCCTGCATCACAACGCATGTTCGCTGTTAAAAATGCAATGGCCGGTGTAGGCATAGGCCCTATCTGTATCACATCAAACCCTACAGCAGTAAGCCCCGAGACCATAGCGTTTTCTATCATGTACCCACTACGTCTGGTATCTTTTCCTACCAATATTTTGTTGGTTCTGCTGAATCGTTTAAAATAGATGCCTGTGGCCATAGCCAAGCGCATGGCATGCACTGCACTGACTTTTTTCCCTGCTTTGCCGCGTACACCATCTGTTCCAAAAAGTTCCAAGTTAATTCCTTAATAGGGTTTTGCACTATCCCCTTGATTCTATGGCTCTCATTTTAACGCAAATTTAATTAACATTCCTCTATAAACACTACACCACTCTCTTCATCCAATTCATCTTCCATGGTATTACATTAATAAATCTTTAATCTTTATTTGGCTATTATTCGCGAACTATTTTCACTCTAATTTATTGAGTAATAACAATATACCTATAAAGGAAACAACATGGCACACCATAAGTCAGCAAAAAAACGTATTTTGCAAACTGCTGTAAGAACTGAAAGAAACAGATACTACAGAACGAGAATCAAAAACATCACAAAAGCAGTACTTGAAGCAGTAGCAGCAGAAGATAAAGCAGCAGCGGCAGCAGCTTTCGCAACAGCGAACAAACAAATCCACTCACTGGTAAGCAAAGGTTTCATCAAGAAAACAACTGCTGCGAGAAAAGTAAGCCGTCTTCATAAAATGGTAAATGCTATCGAAGCTGCATAAGCAGTCTCGATACACCCTCACTAAAATCACAATCTAACACAAAGAACGCCTATGTTCAAAGAAAAACTTCAACCTTTCATCGACAGATACAATGAACTCAGTGAACTCCTAAGTTCCCCGGATATCACCAGTGACATTAAGCGCATGACAGAACTCAGTAAAGAGCAGTCTGACCTTGGTCCCTTGGTAGAGAGAGCAAATCTTTACGTTGAAACTGCTGATGCCATAAAAGAGAATAAAGAACTTTTAGGGGATGCAGAGCTTGGTGACCTTGCAAAAGAGGAGCTCAGTGAGTTAGAGCCAATGCTGCCTGCCCTGGAAGAAGAAATTAAAATCCTTATGATCCCGAAAGACAAAAATGATGACAAAAATATCTTTCTTGAACTGCGGGCAGGTGCAGGGGGAGACGAGAGTGCCCTTTTTGTGGCAGATGTCTTCAAAATGTACTCACGCTATGCAGAACAGATGGGATGGAAAATAGAGATCGTCAGTACCAATGAAGGGACTTCAGGGGGGTATAAAGAGCTTATCGCCCAAATTAAAGGCGGCAGTGTCTATTCCAAACTGAAATACGAAGCAGGCACACACCGTGTGCAGCGTGTACCGGATACCGAAACACAAGGACGGGTACATACCTCTGCGATTACTGTGGCTGTCATACCGGAAGTAGATGATGTAGAAGTGGACATCAAACCCAATGAAATAAAAATGGATGTATACCGTTCAAGCGGCTGTGGGGGTCAATCGGTCAATACCACTGATTCTGCCGTACGTTTGACGCACATTCCTACAGGCATTGTCGTCGCCATTCAGGATGAAAAGTCACAGCACAAGAACAGAGACAAAGCCATGAAGGTACTGAAGGCAAGAGTCTATGAGGCAGAGCTGCAAAAGCAGCTGGATGAAACGTCAAGCCAGAGAAAACTTCAAGTGGGTTCTGGAGATCGTTCAGAAAAGATCAGAACATACAATTACCCGCAAAACAGACTGACCGATCATCGCATCGGATTGACACTTTATGCCCTCGATGATGTGATGAACAACGGTAACTTAAAATTGGTCATCGATCCGCTTATCGCCCATGCGCAAACAGAAGCCATCCAGGAAGCAGGTCTTTGATCCATGTTGAAATTTGAACCACTCAAAAGCAATAGTGACCTCAAAGAGATTATTAAAGCTGCTTTTGATGCAGATCTTTCCGTTTCCGGTGCATGGGGATACACACAAGCACTTTCGACTGTCATTGAATCCTCAGAGGTTCCAGTAAAACAGCTAGAGCATATGCTTGCATCTATGCGTACTTATATAGAGATGAATATGACCCTTCCCAAAGAGGAACGTTACGGAAGTATCAATCTCAATGAAACGAAGAGAGTACAACAACACGTGGATGGACTGGTCTATGATAAGGTGACTTATGAGATCACTGCGATGAGAGAAGAGACCTATACGGCATTTATCAATGCATACAAAGAAGGTTTAGGCACAGAAGACTTTGATATCGCAGAACATTTTGAACAAAGAAAAAAAGCTACGATCACAAGAAAAGAAGAGTATTGGTTTGAAGTGCATCAAACACTTTGACCCGGATCCCCACTTTCAGACTCCACATTACTTTTAAACTCCACCACTCTATATTCACCACAGCAAAGACAATGAAAGGCAGAGAGAAAATCTCATTCTCTCTCACTCTTTTTTATCCCAGCAAAGAGAGTCAACAGATGTCAGTATTCCGGATAGTGTGTAATAATGGAGAGGTATAGAAAGAAGAGAGAAAAGTGTTGTCATCAAAACCTGAGAGAATACACTTCCCTGTGTAATAAAACTCATCCATACACTCTATCAGAGTCCATGGATAAATTCTTTACACTCTATGAATCTGACCGAAAAACGGTCAGAGGAGGTATTATTTAATACCTTTGATGTTTTTGTCTTCAGTAACAGTTTTACCGCTAAGATCTGTCCATGTGATCTCAATCTTGTCACCTTTTTTCAATCCTGAATCTCTGAAGGCAAATTTGAATTGCGGATTCTTAGACCAGAACTGGCTTGTAGATACATCAAATACTACTTTACCGTTTACATTTGCACTAATGTGAGTGATGAAGTTTGCTTCAACACCTTTTTTCTTTGCTTGATCATAAGTAAGCATGTCATGTTTTGCCATTACTTTTACTTCTACAACATCGCCTTTAAGCTTTGCTTTAATTTTCATATTAGCCATAATATTCCTTTATTTTCTATTTCTGTTATACTTAATTAGATTTTATTATCTAATCCAACGGCTTGAAGGGGGATTAACCTTCACATCCACCAAGAGCAACTTCCAGTGTAACCTTACCTGCATAGAACTTACCATCAGTACCTTCTACAATTGCAGTGATCGTTCCAGATTCTTTCATTTTGATCTTAGTCATAAAATCTACGATTCCACCCTCTTGTACATCCCATACACATACAGCTGCTTCAGGGTTTACATCTTGGAAAAGAGCTACAGTTTTAGCAGCGATATCTGACTCTACAGTGACTGGGATCGCTCCACCGTTACTTGCTACTTTTGGTGCTTTAACTTTTACACCGCTTTCTTCTGGTTTGATATCACCGTAAAGTGCTTTAACCGCGTCTGATACAGTGTGAGCAGTCCATACATCAGGCTTAGTAGCTCTGAAATCAATTGCAGATAAGCTTGCTGGCAATACAGCTGCTGCAGCTATACTTAAACTCATAAATTTTCTTCTATCCATTTTATTTCCTTTGTATAAAAAATTTAGATAAAAGGCTGGATGAACCAACCTGATATTTTATTTTACTATTCTATTGTGAAATAATTGTGATAACTCACAATTATTTACTTGCTCCGATCATATAATCGACTACTTCTTTTACTTTTTCATCTGAAAGGTCCATCGCACCACCTTTTGGAGGCATACCGCCTTTTCCATTGATTGCGTTGTGATACACTTGGTCCAGACCTTTTTTAAGTGCTGCATCCCATGCTGCTTTGTCACCTACTGCAGGTGCACCCATTGCATCTGTAGCATGACATACTGCACAACTTGCTTCATAGGTATCTTTACCTGGTGCTGCTGCACCTGTTTCTTTTACTTCAGGCAATGTTTTTTCTGAGCTTAACGGTGGGTTAAAGTCAGTAAGTTCAAATCCGATTCTCTGTACTTCAGGCTCACCCTCAAAACAGTCTTTCATACATCTTACACCGTTACCATAGTTCAATGGGTTGTTGTAATATTCACGTACATTGTCTTGACCTTCTGGTCCACTGATCTTAGGTTCAAAACCATCAACGTTTGGCATCACGATCTTTAGGAACTTCTCTCTGTCAAGTTCATACTCATCATCCACAAGCTCACCCTCGATCTTTATCTCATTGATGTAAAGGATATATGCTGATAGCGCATACACTTCATCTGTTGTCAAAGACATAGGTGCTTGGTGAGGCATACCTGTTTTGATGTACCACCATAATGTACTCGCATACGGCCAGTATGGACCAAACGCACGCTGAGGACCTTCAGAATCCGGCTTCACCCTTTGGTTCTTCATTGTTTTCTGCAATGCATATGCGTTACCCAATGTAAGTTTTGGGTAAAGCCCAGAACCTGCAC
This sequence comes from Sulfurovum sp. TSL1, assembly GCF_019972135.1. Lineage (NCBI taxonomy): Bacteria > Pseudomonadati > Campylobacterota > Epsilonproteobacteria > Campylobacterales > Sulfurovaceae > Sulfurovum > Sulfurovum sp. TSL1. Next base: position 130,186 of record NZ_BPFI01000003.1, read on the forward strand.
CAAAGTCACCGTGACAAGATGCACATTTTGTTTCATACACTTCATCACCCTCTTCTACCGTACCTGAACCTTCAGGAAGGCCTGTACCGTCTGGCATTACATCGATATCCCAAGCTTTCTGCTCATTTGCAGTGGCTATTTTACCTTTGTTGAATGCTGCTGTGTGTGCTGCATCATTGACATAATACTCACCTCTTTTACCGTTGACACTCGGATATGTTACCCCACCGTCAACGACAAGTTTATTATTGAAACCATATGTTTTCTTAACACTGTCAGAAACCAAAGCGTTTGCAGGTCCAACAGCATCAATGACTCTTTTATCGAAACCTTCTGTGTTCATTGTAGTAGTTACGGGTGCTGCACTTTTTGTTTCCGTTGCAGACTTTGCTTCAGCTGTATCTTTTGTACCGTTAGATGCATTACAAGCTGTTCCTAAAAATACTACTGATGCAAGCAGTGTACTCGCAACAATTTTTTTATGATAAGATTTGTACATTTGTAACCTCTCCTTTTGCATCAATTTCCCATGTGTGGATACCGTTTCTATGGTAAACACCCTCGATTCCTACCGCAGCTCTTTCGTTTTTAACTGTTGGCTGAATGTGTCCTGCATCATCTGAAGCACGTGAACTAAGTAGCATTGGCTCACCTGTATATTCATGCATGATAGAGAATCTAGTCCAAGCTCTGTCAAGTACCAGACCTTTCAGAGATGCTTCTACCCAGTTTTTACCGCCATCGAATGATACATCAACAGTTGTGATCGTACCCATACCAGACCATGCAAGTCCCTCGATCTCTACCATATCACCTTTTTTAAGGTCTGTCCATGGCTTCTCAGGACATGGCGAAGTGATCACAGAGTTCACTTCATTTGCATAGAAGTGCTGTATCGCTTTACCTGTATATTTCAATGCCGTATATTTAGATGTCTCTTCTTTCGCAAAGAATGGCTCAGATGAGAACTCAAGTCTAGCTAACCATTTCACACATAGGTTTGCTTCCCAACCTGGAACAACGATTCTGATCGGGTAACCTTGCTCTGGACGTAATGCTTCACCATTTTGTCCCCAAACGATCATTGCATCATCAAGTACTTTGTCTATAGGGATTGTTCTACCCATGTGTGAACTGTCGTTACCTTCGGCAAGCATCCATTGTGCCTCTGGTTTAAGACCAAGATCTTTAAGAATATCTTTGATGTAAACACCGGTCCACTCAGCACAAGACATAAATCCTTTTGCAAATTGGATCGAGTTGAACTGAGGTCCTCTCCACTCTGGTCCACCGTTCGCTGGACACTCAAGGAAGTGAACTCTACTTACATTTGGATATCTTTTAAGTTGATCCATCGTTAAAACGATCGGCTTCTCAACTAGACCATGAATCATCAGTCTATGCTCGTTCGGATCAATTGTTGGTGTACCACCGTGATTTCTGTTAAAGAAAAGACCATTCGGTGTGATAATACCGCTCAGATCCTGAATAGGTGTTACCGCAATTGACGCTCTATAGTTACCAGAAGAAAGAATAGGTGTTGTTCTTCTTGTTACCATATGCTCATATGGTGATGGCTGACCATACAAATTCACATCTACACCATCGCCCCACTTGACTGCCCATGGTTTCTCTTCCATGATGTTTGGATCATCCTCAGGGTTTGCTTTAATATGCTCACTCGCATCTATTGTGACGGGTGCGACAACACTAGCTGCAGCTAATGCGCCCATAGAATAAGTTGCTGTTTTCTTAAAAAAGTTTCTTCTTGATGTTTGCTCTGACACTTCAGAAACAACTTCAAACTCTTCTTTAGTTATCTTATTCATTTGTCCTCCTTGATTAATTTTAAAATGACTAAGGATGTATCCCTTAATTTCGTCATATGCCATAGATTATATTCAAATAAAATAAAAGTTAGGGATTAAAATGATTAATCTCTCCTCAGAATCTATAGAATTATCTTCTCTCTGTAACGAAAATGCACCACAAACATAAAAAAACAATATAATTATCATAAATATTATATATAGGGTCAGCCAAACAGAGCTGAAAATATTCAATAAGAGGTCATTGAATCCATATCAGGCAAACCTGTTACCCTCCAGACCCCATACAGCTTAAGTGAAGTACTTCAATATATTCACGCGTATAATAGAGTTTTCCGTCCATTCCTTCAACTACGGCAAAAACGGTTCCTTTAAATTCCATTCTTATAGGAAGCTCATACTCGATCACATTCTCTTCATGGATATCAAAGACTGCGACCAGACTCTTGGGATTGGCATCCTGGAAAATGGCAAGAGTTTTTGCTTTGAGTGCTGAGCGTATAGTGACAGGGATGTTTTCCGGGTCTCTGACGATGCCTCGAGGGACGATAAGTTCTACAGCTGTACTCTTTTGGATCGTTGCAAATTTTTCTCTTCCATACAGTGCCAGTGCTGCATCATCGATAGAAGAGGCCTTCCATGCCAAAGGTTTACTCTTTCTGAAATCTACCGCCAGCACTTCTGCTGTATAAGGAAAAATGCAAAAACCCAGAACTAAAAAATGACGTCGATTCATACTTTTTCCAATACCCTCTGTATAGCGTTGCCACGTGACGCCACATCACCCACACACTTTGAATTCGCCTCTAATGCTTTCTTCAATCCATCCTCTTCCCTGCCATACTTCATGATAAAATAGATAGATTCCGCCAAAGTGTTCTCCAGGGGAGTAGAGACATCCGGCTCGACCGGATTAAAATAGGTATTATCCCAAAGTACCCCCATACTTAAGAGTGCCAAGGCATCGTTCCCTTCTTCTTGTGACAAATGGGACTGAGGGTGTATCGCCTCTTGGTATTTAGCCATCGCCTGGGATACTTTAGCCGTTATAAGACCGCCTATCGTCACGGCAGCCAACTCTATGGCATCTCTGTAGGGCATACCATTCTTTATATTCTCTTCAACCATCTTATAGAACTGTTCTATTCTCTCTTCACTGCTTGTGCTCACTAAAAATCCTATATATAAAATATGGATTAAAGATAATACAAAACAGCTTTAAGTTTTCTGACACAAGTGCTCAAGTCACCCTCTATAAAATCTTTATGGTACAATTCTAAAAAACCAAAGAGGAACACTTTTATGAAAAATGTAGGAAAAGTAACAACTCTTTTTATCTCTGTACAGGGCTCCTCTTCTCGTATGGAAAAAGAGGCATTCAACTTAGATCCAAAAGGTGTCATGGAAGATAAATATTATGACACCAATATCAACCGGTCTGTTCTGCTTACGTCAGAAGCGAGTTATGCTCTGGCCGGCAGCCACAACATCACATTTCCTTTTGGTTCACTGGGTGAAAACATCTTGATGGACTACAACCCATACCATCTTGTACCGGGAGATCAACTGCGTATCGGCGAAGTGCTTTTGGAAATAAGCCAGAACTGTACGATGTGCGATCATCTTTCACAGATAGACGAGAGTCTGCCTACACTGCTTAAAAATGACAGAGGTATTTTTGCTAAGGTGATTGAGGGTGGTATGATTAAGAAAGCAGATGAAATAACCCTCTTGAAGTAAGAGTGTCATTTCATAGAGTGTGTGAGGAATTTCTCCTCACTGGAATGTTTTACTATTTAGCTGTAAGCTCTTTAAGTATATCTTCCATTTTTTTCTGTGCCATAAGCAGAATATCGTGAGACGCTTTGTCTTCGATCCCCAATGATGCTATCCAGTTATACACTGAAGGGAATCCGATCTCCATGGTGTTTGTACCTCTTTTTTGATACATATACATTGAACAAGGTGCAAATGCTCCTGCTTCCGGATGTGTTTTAGCCACTGTATAGATCACTTCTAGGTAACAGATAGAGTAAACGTCATAAAAAGTATATCCCTCATAACCACTCTCTTCTATATCATAGTTAAGGTCATTAAATCCTGCATTGATAAACATAGCCGGGATCAATGCCTGTTCAAATGCAGCCTGGAACTCTTCTTTTTGCTCTTCCCAGTCTCCATCAGGATCCATAGCCAATTGTGCTGTTGAAACAAGTGGACCTTCCGGCTGCTTCATTTCATAAGTTACTGTTTCTTCTTTTGCATTTGGAAGTGCTGCTCTAAGTGTCTCTTGCACAAGCTTGCCATATGCAACCAGCTCTGCATCATCCGCAGGAACACCCATGATCTCTGCCATTGCCTCAGTACTCAAAGAAGAGATAGAGATCGTTTTTGTCCCTTTTTTTGTCCAGATAGACATACTCATTGGAGAGAAAAGCCCGATATTCGGATATTTTTTAGCCAATTTAACCACAAAGTCTTTTTTGAAGATCGTAAAGAGGTTATAGACATCAAACTCAAGCGTATCAAAGTTTTTCGTACCGTCTTTGATCTGTTTTTTCCATGGTGCAGTCATATCTCTGTTGTCATTGATGAAAAAACCAGCTTTTTCAAATGCCGCTGCGATTGTTTTAGGCGTGATCTTACCATCGCTGTTATCTGCCGTTAGAATGCTAACATTGTGTTTAGCTGTATTCGTGTCATTTGCAACAGTTCCCGTTACCAGTCCCATAGCAACAAGCATTGCAAGTAGCAATTTTGTGAAGTGTTTCATTGTAGTCCTTTTTGTGTGTGTTTTATACATGGCCATTATTATAACTGAACTTCATTTAATTTCAATTAATAACTTTATGTGTCATAAGATAAAGAAAAATAGTGGATTAAGTGTGTAAAGAGTTTTTTTTAATATGAGGATTAACAAAGGGGGAAAATCCCTTTGTTAAATGATCTTAGAATCTATATCTGATGTAGAATCTGAAGTCTTTTGCTGTTTCCACAGTCATCGGTGCATATGCAGCAGCCGTTGCTAATTGCATTGCCGTTGCAGGATCTGCAGTCATAAGACCACCTTGCTGAGCAGGAGTCATAGCATTCCATGCAGCAGCACCCGCTTTGATATCATCTATTTTCACTGGGGTACCTGTAGAGCTTCCGAAGAACCCGTTGCTTCCTGTGTACTCATAGTCCATTTGAACATATCTAAGCTGCATGCTAAGTGCCTCATTGATCTGGTATGTCCAGTTAGCTTCATAAGCATCACCACGTGTAGCAAGTTTAGAACCTGCCATAGTATCTTCAGCATAAGTGAATGATCTCCAGTACTTTGAACCGTGGTTATACTCAAGTCCAATTTTACCATAGTTATCATCACCAACAGTTACAGGAAGGTAAGCACCAAACCAGTAAGATGTACCTGTTTTGTCCTCTGCAGAACCTAACATTGTACTACCTGCATCTGGATCAGTTTGGCTATATGCGATTGAACCGAATACTTTTGCATCTGAGAAATAACCATCTTCAGTGATACCATCAACCATCGCAGAGAATGCACCACCTTGGATATCTCCCACTTGCTGCATAGCACCGAACATTGGGTTCAATAACATTCCCCCATCAGTAGTTTGAGTATTAGGAATGAAAGGTTGTGCCATTGGATCAATTAGATCAGGAAGATCGAATGCTTTAAACCAAAGTGCCTTTGTGATGATCTGGCCATTATTGAATGGTTCAAGGATAAATCCAGCAAGTTGGATATCTTCCAATCCATTCGCTTCAACATCAGCATTTGGTGTAGCAGAACCGATCAATGGCACTGCATTTGTAGAACCATTCCCGGCACATAGTTTGATCGACATTCCAGGAACACCTGTCACTTTTGAAAGATCAAGCTTAGAGCTCAAACCGTCATATTCAACGTTAATGATGTGACCTAGTGGAGATGCAGCTGCATCATCTTGACTTAAATTAGCAAGGAACCCGTTTGTTGACGGTCTTCTACCGATAGAGAATGTCCAAGGCATATCCATTCCAAACGCATTTTCACCAAGGTACAACCAGTATGCTTGTCTAACTCTAACGGTAGTATCTCTTAATGCTTCGTTTGTTGTCCAGTCAAATGCATCAAACGGACGGAGCATAGGGTTGTCAAAACTCGCACCCATCGCTTTATTCGTTGAAAGTTGCCCTTTAAATACATTGTTAGCATCTGGTGCATACGCCATATTTAACCAAAGTCTGTAGCTGTAAAGGTTATCTTTTCCTTGTGTAGACCCATCAGCCATATCATAATTGATGTTATCATATGATGTTCTCATGTCAACACCCCATTTGATGTTATCTCCTGCATCGTGTGCTTTCACTTCATTGATCTTTTTATTTAGCTTGCTATCTTTTTTCTTAAGTTTTGCAATTTCAGCCTCAAGGTCTGCGATTGAAGTCGCATTTACGCTTGTTAATGCTAGTGTTGCCACAAGTGACGCCGTTAGTATTTTTTTCATGTTTTACTCCTTTAATTTATGTTTGTCCAAAACATGTAACGGTTAGTTTAGACCATCTAGACTGATTTTAGACTTAAAAAAGTAAATTTTTAAAATATTTTGAAGTTAGTTAATATTACATTATAAATGTTATAAAAAGTATAGTGAAAAAGGAGAAAAATAGATGAAGAGCCTAAGGGAATGTAAAAAGGGAGGAAGGATAGGCTCTTCAATAAAAAGGATAACCAGAACCAAGAGAAACAAGGAAGTTATTACAAATATTGGACAAGGAGTAAAACAAATTCTCTTGGAAAGGGAGATGGTTACCTTTCTAAAGATATTATAAACGATGGGAGTTAATGAGGAGTAAATAGAGCATTAATCAAAGGTTTAATTACGGAAGAATCATTATCATCGAAGAGGAAAGAAAGATTTTTAGAAAAAGATAACCGATATAAGATATATCAAGGAAGACTACCTATATTGGACAAGAGTAAAACACGATCTCTTAAAGGTTATGGTTATCTTTTCTGCACGTATTATAGCCCATGAGTGTAAATCATATGTAAAAAGATAAAATATGAGATAAAGTATAAAAGTAATATATATAGATAAAGTAAAAAGGGTAATAAAGACTTTTAAAAATATTTCTTATATTGCTAAGAGTAAATTGATTGTTTAGATTTGAAGGAGTGCTATAAAACTCAAAGTGGCAGCGACCTACATTTCCACAGACGTAGCCTGCAGTATTATCGGCGATG